>DNPC01000549.1 GCA_003501565.1 Planctomycetaceae bacterium
GGCGTTTCAATATGTCTTGTCAACAATTAGCAAGGCCGTTGCGAGTAATGCGACTGACTTGCATATCAATACGAGAACGAAGACGGTCGAAATCAAGCAGCGCATCGACGGAACGCTTGCACCTCTTGCGGAGCTTCCGATCTCCTTGGGCGCGTCGGTTATCAACATCTTCAAGATCATGAGCGAGTTGAGCATTGCTGACAAACGACGATCTCAAGATGGTAGTTTCTTGGCGGACGTTGGCGATCGTCGGCTTAGCTTTCGCGTTTCAACACAGGCCACTCAGACCGGTGAAAAACTGAGTATTCGCATCTTGGATCCATCCAGCATCTTTGCGGACCTCAGTTCGCTGGGGATGCCCGAACAAGTCCGAGAGCGATGCCAACGACAACTCACCCAGAAACATGGTTTGATTTTGTTTGTCGGCGCGACCGGCGCCGGTAAGTCGACCACTGCTTGTGCGGCGCTGCAGAGGATTGATACCACGATCAAGAATATTGTCTCGATCGAAGATCCCATTGAATACCAGATACCGAATGTCGATCAGGTCGAAGTGAACTTGAAGGCCGGGCAGACATTTGAAACGGCTCTCCGCTCTATCCTGCGACTCGACGCCGACGTGGTGTTTATCGGTGAGATCCGCGACGCCGAAACGGCAAAGATCGCTGTGCAAGCTGCACAGACTGGACAGCTTGTTCTGGCGACGATGCACGCGACGGATTCGGTCGGGGGATTCCAGCGGCTATCCGATCTGGTTGGCGACCCAACGGCAGTTGCTTCAACAGTTCGGGCTATCGTCGCGCAGACGCTAGTTCGAAAGTTATGCCCCACCTGTAAGATCGAATACAACGCCGACGATGAGATTGCGGGTGAGGTGGGAGTTACACCAGAGGCATCGTTGTACCGGAGCAACACCGAATTGGTTTTGAAGTGCCCGGTATGTGAAGGCCGGCGCTTCATGCGGCGAACTGCTGTTTATGAAATTACCGAAGCTACACCTGAGATTCGCGAGCTAGTCCGCAATAGAGCCTCGCTGGCCGACCTGACGGAAGCCGCAAAGCAAAATGGCTTGGTGCCGATACGGGAACAAGCCGCACTGTTAGTGCGTGATGGCATCATTTCCATGAATGAACTCAATCGGGTCCTGGGAGTCTAAACATCATGGTTCACTATCTGCTCGATCTGCTGTTCTTTGGAATTGTCGGAGCTGTCTGCTTTGTTCTTGCCCAACGCTCTTTGGTGCAGGTTGCAACCATCGGGCTGGCGGTATTGATTTCAAGCCTACTAGCGCTAATCTGCTTCGAACCCGTTTCAGGCTTCATCGTTTCGAACATGTTCTTGGCAACGGATGAATGGGTCTATTGCTACGCATGGTTTGCCTGTTTGTTGTCAGTCTTCGCACTCTCGATGCTCTTGATACTCATGGGCGCGAACAGAATATTCAGCGGTATGAGTGCAATGTCAGGGAGAGCAGAGACCTGCTGTCGATGGGGGATGTCGCTGTTCACCGCGTATCTGCTGGCAGCCTTCCTGCTCACAAGCCTCCACACCTTCCCGGGAAACCGTGATTTGGCTGGGCTGCTGCCGCCAGAACTCGATCGGCGGCAAGGAGTTGTTCAGCGTCTAGCGCCCGATTACCAACTTCTGACGCTGGCGGAATTCGTTTGTACTCCTCGTGCTCCACTGACCGGTAGTCCCTGGAAAATGGAAGGTCCGTTGGTCGAAGCTAGTATCAAGAGCAACCGCTGGTCTTCGTTTCCGGTTCGCTACGCGCTTTGGCGAGAAGGAGTAATCCTCAAGCTCTACCAACAGGACTTGCCGTACCCGGAAGACGAGTATGACGACACCAGCGATGCCTACGACAACGATATGGACGACATCGTGCCTGTACGCCACCAAACGGTCCCTCAAGATTCGTGGAAATGACAGTCCCTGAAGTTCGGCGGATTTAGGCTGTGAGCCGAGGAACCGTTCACTAGGCGATTTTCTCGAGGATCATCGCAAGCCTTCTTTGGAAGCGTTTCGGGTCGCCCGGTTCTGCAAAACGCGGCCTTGGGGCGGCGTTCCGCAAAGAGTTTTGCGCATTTGCAACCACACACGCATCATGGGAGCAAACGTGAAATCCCAGCTCCTTCGGGGTATCATGTCATTGTCGAAGCGGGGGTTCGGATTGGGGAACTAACAGGCCGAGAAATCGAGGTTGTGCAATGGCTGCCTGCCCACAGGAAGGAGAGTTGCATGATTTCGTGGCTGCCGGTAACCGATCGCGGTCCGGCGACGCGAAGTCGTTCTACGCTCTCGAGCAGCACATTGCAGAGTGCAAGAAATGCCAAGCACGCGTAGCAGAACTTAAGGACGAAGAGCAATTGCTGGGCGAAGTTCGTCGAGCCTGCTCGGACCGTGCTGGCGGTGTGCATCCCCCGAAAAGTGCGCCTCACCCGGCCGATTCATCTGAGTGCAATCGGCCAGGGCCCCTGGAACTTGGCAACGTGCCCGTCGAATTGGGTGGTTATCGCATCGAGTCGGTGATTCACGGCGGAGGGCAAGCGACCGTTTATCGTGGTATTGCGGTTGAGTCGGAGCGCTCTCCGGCAGACGTGGCGATTAAGGTGTGGAACACGCCACTGGGGCGCAGTGCAGAACAGCGTCTGCGGTTCGACCGCGAGTTGGAGGCCGCCTCACAGTTGGAGCACCCTTCCATCGTTGATTGTTTCGGTGGCGGAGTTGAGGAGAGTCGCGGCTACTTGCTCTTGGAACTCATTGAAGGTCAATCGATCGATGAGTTTTGCATGGATCTACACGGTCGGCCGCGTGACGTTTGTATTCTGTTCGTGCAGGTGCTCGAAGCGGTTGTTTACGCGCATTCGAAGGGAATCATCCATCGCGATCTAAAGCCTGCAAACATATTGGTGAATCTGACTGGTGAAATCCGCCTACTCGACTTTGGGCTGGCAAAACAGGTCACTCTGCCGGAAGATCCCACCGTCGCTACGCTCACACGCGATGGGCAATTTGTAGGTACATTAGCCTACGCGGCTCCCGAACAAACGCGAGCCGATTCCTCTCAGATTGATGTTCAGACAGACGTGTATTCGCTCGGCGTGATTCTCTATCGTGTGCTTACGGGGCAAATGCCTTATTCAACCAGCGGACCCCCGGCGGAAGTGTTTGCGAATATTCAATCTGCAGACGTGCCATTCCCATCGGCGGTCAACCCCAAGATTGACCGGGATCTATCAGCAATCGTACTCAAGGCGCTGTCGCGCGATAAAGTGCATCGGTATCCGACCGCCGCCGCCTTTCGTGCTGATTTGAATGCATTTCTTCGCGGCGATCTGATTGTGGCTCAGCGGAGTAGTCGGTACCACATGCTCCGCACACTGGCCCGTCAGCATGCCCTAGCAACTGCCTCTATCTTCTTGATTGTTGCCAGCCTGTTTGCGGCCGTGGTGCTCGGAGGCATTGCGCTGCACCAGTCACGAGCCAGTATTCGTTTGCTCGATGAAAATTTGCTGCACGAACAGGCTTTGTCGGTTGCAGCCGATCAGGCGCTGGAGCAACAGAGGCAATTGGCGGATGCGGCTAATCGTGAAGCGCGAGCAGCCACGCAGCGGGCCGAGGAAGCACTGCAGAAAGAGTACTTTGCCAGCATCACGGCAGCTACGATGGCAGGCGATCCACAGTCAGCACGGACTTGGCTCGACGGCGCTCCGAGCGAACACCGCCACTGGGAATGGGCCTATCTACGTGCACTCAACGACCAGACATCCATGTTGTTGAAAGGGAACGAGCGTTACGTTGAATCGGTGCGAAGTGTGGGGGGTAGTCGAGTTGTAAGTACGGGTTGGGATGGCAAAGTGCGGCTATGGGATTGCACTTCTGGCAATTTGATCGCAGTGCGAAGTCTAGACAAGCATGTGTGGGGCTTGGCCGTGTCTCCCAATTCAGCCTTAATCGCAGTTGGTGATTGGCACGGACGGGTCCACTTGCTTGACGCGAAATCGCTGAAGGAACTTGATACGTATCGGGGACCTGAATTTCCGATCTTCGGACTCGCATTCGATCCTGAGGGAACGACTCTGGCATGCACTTATTCGGCAACGGAGCAGAGTACGCGTCCGCCGGGACGTAGCATCCTATCCATCCTGAAACTCATGGATTCGACCTTTGAACTCGCCAATGAAATTGAGTTGCCCTCATCGACACGCAATGTTTGCTCAATCGGGAACACTAAAACCGGTGTAAGTAGTTGGCTAGTTTCCGGGCTAATGCATACGCACATCGTTCAAGGTTCAGGCATCACACACACACTTCCACCCTCCACAAGTGTGGCAGCTGTGCCGGCGAACAACGGGCTCGCCAGCGAGCAAGAGTCTGCAATCCTCTGTATCGCGCAGCTGGGAGGTTCCGTCAATTGTTATCGTGTGACAGATCTGACCGAGTTCGATGAGTCAACTGAGCCCGCGTGGAGCCGCGATTTTGGTGTGGTCAACGAACTTGCAATTTCACCAGATGGTGTGAAGGTGGCGGCAGCCTTACGACGCGCCGCAGTCCAAGTTGTCGAAGCGCGCAGTGGAGAAGAAATCGAGCGATTGGTCGGACATGATTGGGCAGTATCTGCGTGTGATTTTCTAGATGGTACACGTCTAGCGACTGGCGGCTGGGATACAACGGTTCGATTGTGGAATACGGCACCCGAGACGGCAGTCATGAAACCGTTGACTCAGCATACGGGCAAAGTCAATGCGTTGCTTGCCGCCGGTGATTGGTTGTTGTCAGGAGCTCATGATCGCACACTTAGGGTCTGGGAGCATGACTCGCAGCGGACAACAGATGTGATCGATTGTGGTGAAGTTGTTTGGGCTATTGATTGGGACGCGGATTCTGGCCGAATTGCAGTTGGCTTAGAAGGTGGGAAGCTGTTGGTCGGTACGTTGACGGAATCGGGCAAGATAGAAGTAAGCGGAGTTTATCCAATTTCGCGTGAAGGAGGTGTGCATGATGTTGTTCTGGATCACGGCGATTCAGGGTTGCAGGCCATCGTTTGCACATCATCGAACTTGCTTGCCAAAGTAGATCTGGACACCGGTAAGATCGTGGCTGAGGACCGCTCACATCGCGGCCACATTCATCGGCTGCTGCGGTTTGATCAGCAGCACTTTGTAAGCGCCGACCACGATGAAATCCGGCTTTGGAATCAGGAAGATTTTGGGCGTGTTTTTCATGCCAAGCGATCGATCTATCAGGATGACTTCTCCCTAGAAATTGTGGATGGGCACATAATCGCTGGCCGGAATCCGGGGGAAATCGCAATCTGGACTCCAGAGGCACGAGCACCCATCGGGCGCTTGACTGGACACGGCGATGAAATCTTGGACCTTGCTGTCCATCCGGATCGATCACGCCTGGTTAGTTGCTCGGCAGACCAGACGACGAAAATTTGGGACTTGCAAAATCAGCGTTTGCTGAGCGTGATACGAACGGGAGACGAGTGGCTAACTCGAGTTGCTTTTACCGCTGATGGAAAGACTCTGTTCGGTGCTGCCGTCGACGGGACCGTCTACGCTTGGACGCCCGAAGAACATTTTATTGCCACTGAAGAAATACAGGAACGACAGTTTGCCGGACAATAGCCGCACGCATCTTTCGTTTGTTGAGCGTCTGAAACGGCGTGACGAATCTGCTTGGGAGTATTTCGAAGCCTTCTACGGCCCAATCATCTTCCGATTTGCAGTAGCGCAAGGCCTTTCGGATGACTTGGCCGAAGAGGTGCGATCGGGTTGCTACGTAGCGGTTGTCAATCAAATCGAGCAATTCGACTACGATTCGCAACGGGGACGCTTTAGGAATTGGCTCTTAACGATTGCCTCCCGGCGAATTGCTGATCTATCGCGTAAACGACTCGGGCACCAGGCTGAGGCCCATGTGCTCAACGATCTGCCTGCCAAAGAGCGGTCCATCACTGAAGCCTGGGAAGCCCAGTGGCGTGAACAAATCGTACGGGAAGCATTTCAACGCGTTAGTCGCCGAGTCAGTCGCGACACACGCGAAGTCCTCACTCGCTTGGTCCGAGACAACGAACCGGTGAGAGCGATCGCGGAGAGCTTATCAATCACGGAAAACCAAGTCTACAAAGCCAAGCAGCGTTGCGTGGGAATGCTCCGCGAGGAAATCACGATCCTCGAACAAGACCCGCTGACTTCCGGCTAGTCCAAGTCGACGCGACTCTGGGCGGTTGATTGGTTCCACTTGGGCAAAACCAGGCCTCCTCATTAGCGCCTGTCTTCAAAGGGCGAATACTCGCGAGAGCACTCTCACCCTCGCACTCTCATGCTGCCGCCCTTTTTGTTCCCCACACTTGCGCCGGGTCAAGCTGGAAGAACTTTGCCAATTCTTGAAAGATCGATGGCAGATCGAGCAAGCCCCTGCGAATACGTTCCGCTGGGCTCCATTCGGACTCCAGATAGGCCCCACAAATGCAATAAATCGAGGCATTTTTGCCATGAGTCGTCGTTATCGTTCCCGCCGGATTTCGGCAAGATCTCGCAAGATTAGGCAGCGCCGGTTGCGGCTGGAAACTCTCGAGGATCGACGGTTGTTGGCTACCTTTGCCGTCAATTCGACCGCCTTTGAGCTGGACGGCAACGTAACTGACGGGATCTGCGACACGGGGAGCAATCGGGCGGATACGGATCCCCCCTTCATCAAGACCGGAATTTGTACACTGGCCGCTGCCGCGATGCAGGCCGATGAATCGCCCTCGCACGACACCATTACCTTTGGCGAAATTGGCGGTGGTGCTTCTCCTACAATCGACGTCGGGCGAAGTCTCTCAGTGCTGCACCCGCTCACAATCGATGGCACAACTCATGGCAGCGGTCGAGTCCAAATCTCCGGCAGCGTCGCGGTCACCGACGGTGCGCTGCTCAAGGGATTGGCAATTGCTGGGCATAGTACCGCGTTAACGATTGGAGGAACCGGAAATACCGTTATCAACACGTATGTCGGATACGACGCCAATGGGATCGATGGGGCAACCGACGACTCTGGGTGGATTCGTGTCCAAGGAAGCGATAACACCATTGGGACTACCGATGCAAGCGAGCGGAATATCATCAGCGGCGGCATCGACATTAGTGGAAACCAGAACCTGATCATCGGCAACTTTGTAGGTGTTGACAGTTCCGGATCGGAACCGTCTCCGGCGCCCGGTGTTGTTCGAGTTGACGGCTTGGCAAACACCATCGGTGGTGCAGAAGAGGGTGAAGGGAACGTGCTCGTGGGCGGCATCTTGGTCGATGGTGATCAAGTCATCATCCAAGGCAACTTAATCGGCACTGATTCGGAAGGGATGACCGCACTCAAGCCGGCAGCCGGCAATCTGGGGGTGAGTATCCGTGGTGGCGAAGATGTTCAGATTGGCGGGACTGAACCCGGCGAAGGAAATCTGATTTCCGGTATGCACTTTGGCATTGTCGCGGCAACCGGCGCGTCAGATTTGAAGATTTGGGGCAACATGATCGGAACTGATGCAGCTGGCGACGAAAAAATCGGCAACCTAGAGGCGGGCATCCAGATTGGCAGCCAGTTTGTACCGTCAACATCCAGCCAAATTCAGATCGGCGGTTCAACTGCTGCGCATGGGAACTTGATCAGTGGGAATGGAAAAGGGATCGCGGTTGCCCGCGCAAGTGTTGATGGTCTTGAAATAGCAAACAATCGCATCGGAACATCACTCGACGGAAGTGCGGCTGTGCTGAATGAGTTCGGTATCGCAATTGAGAATTCGCCGGGGATCTTGATCGGCGGCGAACAGGGGAATCTGATCAGCGGCAACGATACCGGCATCGTGCTTACCGGGCCAGAAACGACGGAAGTTTATGTACTCAATAATCTAATTGGAACCAATGCTGCCGGAACCTCTGCAGTACCCAACGTTACAGGCGTGAGCATCATTGGTGGCGCCAATGCGAACCATATCGGAGGGCCCCTTCCAAGTTCCCCGATGGGTGCCATTTTGGGAAATGTAATTAGTGGATCCGTGGCCGATATCGATCAGAGTAAATGGGGAGTAGGCGTTTGGATTATCAACTCGGATCGCAACCTTGTCCAAGGAAATCGTATTGGTACCAACGCTGCTGGTACTGCCGCAATCGGCAACGAAGGCGAGGGGATACTAGTCTTTGAATCAGTCGGTACCATGATTGGCGATTCCACCGCTGCTGCCGGCAATCTCATCAGTGGCAATGGCGACGGCATCCTACTCTGGTCCACCAACTCTACCCGTCCCGTTTCGGGCACGACGATCAAAGGGAATCGTATCGGTACCGATGCAAGTGGCGCATCGGCGATCCCAAACCGAAGCTGGGGAGTCCACCTGACTGGGCACGTTCGTGAAAACGAAATTGGCGGTGCAGATCCGCTTTCCAGGAATCTAATTTCAGGCAACGAGCTGGACGGGATTTTGCTGTACGGTCCCGAGACAACGAACAACTCGCTCCACGGCAACTACATCGGTCTTGATAGTGCTGGCATGGTGGCGGTTCCCAATGGGCGCAGCGGCATCCTTGTCGAAGACTCCGGCGGCAACAAGATTGGCTTGCGTGAGCCAGCTGGCTTTGCCCGGAATGTGATCTCTGGGAACGTTCTGGATGGCGTCAGTGTAAAAGGAATCCGGGCGCTGCAGAACACAATTTCAGCCAACATTATTGGGCTGAATGCGTCAGGCACCGGTGCAGTAGGTAATGGGCGGAACGGTATCGAGTTGCTAGACGCATCGGAGACGATCGTTGGTGGCTCGGTGCTGAACGATCGGAACATAATCAGCGGCAATAAACATACCGGTATCTATATCACCGGAGAGCTCGCGACGGCAAACGAGGTTTACCAAAACTACATTGGAGTGTCGCTGGATGGTTCCCAGGAGTTTGGCAACGAGGTAGACGGACTGGCGATTGTGGATGCCGCCGAAAATATAATTGGCAAAGTCGATGGGACTGCGCCGCTCAGGAACATCGTGTCAGGAAACACGCGACATGGTGCTTACATTGCGGGCGAATTCAGTTCGCAGAATGTTGTGCAGGGAAATTGGATCGGACTGGCGGCTGACGGCACAACACGGTTGTCCAATGGAGGTGATGGAATTCGGATCGACAGCGCATCGAACAATCGGATTGGAACGTACCTAGCCGGAGTCGAAGGAGCACTTTCACAAGCCGCCAACGTAATTTCGGGTAACGAAGGCTCTGGTGTTGCGGTTGTCGGGGCGGCTGCGACGGGCAACCAGATTGTTGGCAATGGAATTGGTACGGGCGGCAGTTTTCAAACGAATCGTACGACGCTGTGGGGCAATTTCGTTCATGGGGTCCACGTCGTTGATAGTGCAGGGAATTTCATCGGTGGCGGCAACTCCGGCGATGGTTTTACTGGTGCGCGACCCACAATGGCCATCCCCGGCACTTCATCACTTCCCGACAGCCTGCCGGGCAACACAATCATCGGAAACGCTGGGGATGGTGTCAGAATCGAGGGGAGTTCAGCGACGACGAATCGCATACTTCGCAATGTCATGCATGATAACGTGGGGTTAGGCATCGATCTTGGGAATCGCGGAAGTGATGAAAACGACGCGACCGACGCTGATGATGGTCCCAATGGCCTGCAGAACTACCCTGAAATCGTAAACATGTTCGCGCGAGACGACGACAAATTTGTGATTCAGGCGACGTTCACTTCCAAACCGAATTCGCAATACCTTATTCAGACGTTCCGCAATGCTCGCCGTGAACAGGTCGGGCAAGGTGAGCGACTTATCGATACACAAGTCGTTCAAACGGGCGCAGATGGTACAACGGTCATCACGGTCGTGACAGATCCGGCACCTGCGCAGAACGGGGTTCCTCAAACGACGTACTATGCGATGACTGCCACCGATGAAGTTGGAAGTTCAAGCGAGTTTTCGCCGTCTTCGGCCTTGCCGGAACTCTATGTCAAGGAGTTCAGTATCGCGCTGGCTGATTTGGATTGGGAGGCCGATCGCCTTGTCTGGACAGACACGGTTGACGTTTGCAACGCGGGAGGACGCGATGCAGAAGATGTTCCTGTGACGATCGAGGATCTATCGGGGAATGCAATCCAGCCAGGCGCAGCTGCGGAGTATTCGCAAGTTGATCTACCGGCCGCCGTTGTCAGTCACACGTGTGTATCGATACCAATCAAGTGGGACCTAACTGATTCACTCGTAGCAGGGGAAGGCCAGGCGGCATTGGGTATCACTGTTTCGATTGACCCTGACGACGATTTCGGGGAAGAAATCGAAACCAACAATGTCGCCGAAGCGACGCGTCGGCTGAACGTAAATCCGGTTATGGGGGAAACCGGGACCGAGTTCTTACCAGGCTACTTTGTAGATGGTATCTCTATGAACAATGAAGTGTTCGTGGATAGCGTTGATTGGAACGGTGATCTCCCGGATTCGATTGGTACGGGAACGTTACAACGTCGCCTGAGGTTCCGAGCTGGGACGCAGGACGAAACGCGAGTCGTTAGCGATAGTCGGTTGCAAGTTTTTGAGTTTGACATTGGCAATCATCTTGCTCGGGGTAGCAATCAGATTCGTTTAGAGGCGTTTACGCATCCGGAGTTCAATGCTTCCTGGACGCAAACCACACACTTGGTCGGCCCGCCGTCGTGGCTTGGGCATGCGCTGCTCCAAGGGAAGGAAGAAGGAGCGTTCGGAAAGCGAGTTGGGCTGTACACGCAGAAATTTGGTTTCCCAGGGGCTGTTACGTCTGGTTTCTTCAACATCCCTGCGTCCGAAATCAAGCTCGCAAAGGGCGAAGTCGGTCCAGAGATCGGCGAATACGAAGTCGAGTTTGAGTATCGAAGCAACGGCGACGGGACGCTCAAGGGCAAAGCGCCCTGGTCGGGTAAAGTCGCTGGCAAAAAAGTCTTGCCAGACGCGAGCGTGATACTCGCCGGTACCGTTGGCCCGCTAGGCAACGACATTACCTTGAAAAAGGCCGAAGCAACGTGGGAACTGAGCGGTGAACAGCCTTCACCACGCATCCGGCTCGCTCCGCCGTTTAGTTTTCTCGAGGTGTATGGATATGTTCAAGGCTCCGTAGCAGTTACGACGGGGGTCGAGCAGACGGAGGAGGGGTTGGAGTGGTCAGGAGCCTCGATTGGTTTGTCAGGCGGCGTGATCGGGATGATTGGTGCGGGCTATCGGGGAGCGCTGAATATTGCTGGCGGCGTCGGCGTGAAGATCAGCCCTACTTTCAATTTGAGTCTTGACTGCATCCTGGACGAATTGACGGCCAACATGATTGTTCGTGCGGAGGCTTCGGCACTCGGCTATGAAGTTGTTTACACAGCGAACGTCCCTGATCCGCCACTCCGATTGGCGGGT
>DNPC01000537.1 GCA_003501565.1 Planctomycetaceae bacterium
CGTCTGCTCGTTCGCAGACGCGGCTTTCCGGAGAGGCCGAATCGGACATTCTGTTATCGGGCCTAGGGCCCGATGTGCCGTGGCGTGGCCAAAATGTACGAATCGCTTTGCAAGGGAGAAAAAGACGGGTTTAGTCAGGTGATCGAAGCTCATACGCGACGAGCTGCGAGAGTGTGAGGATCAACCAGGGCTCGCGTATCGGGGAGCACGAGTAACAAAGCCGCAGTTAGTCGTCCGATCCGTCTTCGAGGTTGTTGAGCTTTTCGAGTACTTCGTCGCGTTCGCGTCGCGTCGCTTCTAGATCAAAGACCAAGTACTTCATGTCCAGACGCAGTTGGCCGAGGGCTTCCTGGACTAGCGTGAGGATCTTCCGGCGGCGGACGCTACTTTCGGTAACGCGTCGAAGCGAGGGCAAGAGTCGTACGCGGTGCTCAACGGGCAATTCTTCGATTGCAGCGGTCAATTCCAGCAGATCAGCAGGGATTTCGTCATTTTGCGTCTCGACGGAGTTTGATGCAGAACTCATTTTGATGCTCCCAGGTTGTGTGGCGGACTCGCTTTGATGTTGGTCTGATAAAGCACTCGCGATACCAAACTCCGGCAGGGACCTGATGATATTCCTTAAGTCTTTGGCCAGCAACGATTTAGTGCGGCCGGTAAAAAACGCAGAGTTTTTGCATGTTGCGTAATCGCCACAGCGTCTGCTATAGAGGATCGTTGTAAGCCGTTGCTCTGAAATAGTTTGCGTCAGATGCAACGTGGTTTAGGGCAATGATGCTTCGCGGCAACAAATTTTGGACGCTGTTGCCGGATATGCGCACTGGGAAAACGATGATGCATCGCGTATTCGCCGCGGGAGGCATTTTATACGCAGCGCTGCGGCGTAAGGCCAGGATTGCGCATTCTCATCGATCGCCCTCCCTCGGTTGCCTCGCGGTGGTTTTGTTTGCTTTTGGGGCCTCTCAATTCGCTGCGGATTTCGCAAGCGCACAGCACCTGGACACTTTTGAGGGTGGGCAGCCGCGTTGGTTGTTGGTTGAAAGCGACTGTGCAGCCCAGGTTACCGGCCAAGAAATTGGCCTGACGATGCCTCATAGCGGACGAACGAGCGAGATTATTGAGCTTGCTTGTGCGCGGGGTACGCGTGCGATCGTCGCTTATCCTATCGAGCCATCGCTTGTTCTGAACGAATTCCGGCCAAGGCTGTGGGTTCGGTGCCACAGCGGGAAAATGACATTCGGCGTTCGCGTCGTCTTTCCTCAAGCGCGGCACCCGGTGACCGGTGGGCGGCTCACGACGATTCTATGGGGCGATTCGTACACGACGCCCGGGCACTGGCAAGAATTGCGGGTTACTGAGTTGGAACGCCGCCTATCTGCAGAAGTGATGCGTCTGCGAAAACTGCACTCACCGCAGCTTCAGCTCGATGACGCACATATCGATACGATTGTCCTGAACGCGTACACCGGCCCGGGACGCTACAAAATACAGGTTGATGATTTGGACCTGCGTGGCCTGATTGCCTTATCGGCCGCTGGTATTCCGACTCCGCTAAATTGGCGCCGGCGCTGGAAGTGGCGTGAGGAGATGCCGTCGCCCGAGCAGGCCTATTGGGCTACGGTGAACCGTGCTCCGATTTGGCTTGAGCATCGTGGTGAGTCGTTTCCCTGGATCGCTTCGCTTGGGTACACGGGGGTGGTCATGAACCAGCTTCCAGCCTCCCAACAACTTGCGGATTTGAATCACTCGCGGCTCGACGTGATATGTCCACCACCTGCCCAAGCGATGGAGTTCGTCGAGTCGGACCTGGTTGCAATCAAAGGGTGGTTGGTCGGAGCTGCGATGGATGGTCGGCAAATCGACTATGCACGCTCTCAAGCCCGACAAGCTAGCCAGCTGCCTGCCAAGCTCGCTCGTCCCTTGGTAGGGGAAGCTCTCGAAAGGCACTGGCAGTTTGCGCGAATTACAGATGAACTCATGGTTGCGCAGCCAAACGCTGCATCGGCCGGTGGTTGGCAAGACCGGCAAACTTGGTTGCGGGAGAAACTGAGTGTGGTTCGGCCTGCGACTCAGGGCTGGGTGTCGGTCAATGTGGATGCAGGACCTGCTCTGATCGGCCAGGCAGTGGCGGTAAGAAAAGCCTTGGACATGGATGAGTCGGTAAACCTCACCACTTGGCCAATGGGGGCGCGTCACAATGTAATTAGCGCGATCGTGGCTGGGGCGCGTGGCATCATGATGCGGAGTTCCGAGCCACTGACTGCAACAAGGGGACAACAGCAAGCGCAGATTGCAGCCATTCGTTGGACGAATAATGATCTCAAATTGTGGGGGCCGTGGCTTGCACAGGGGCAAGCACTTGCTCCGCCACAGCTGAACCGATCGGACTATCAGGCGGCATGTCTGTCAGTGCGTGATAGTCGGTTGATCATAGCCGCTGTGAGTGTTCCAGAGTCGCAGCACGTGTTACCTGCCACGACCGGGCAGCCGTTGCAGTTTTCTATTCCCAATGCTGCGTCGGTTCAGCAAGTCTTTCGACTTACCGATGGTAAGCTGCAACCGGTGGATGCGGACACAAGTGGCAATGCGATTACTTGGACTATCGAGCGTCCCCGAAGTACGGAGTCGTTCGTTGTTACGAACAGTCCGCCAGTATTGGCCTATGTCGCCAAGCAGTGTGAACAAACGGTTTTGAGCAACGCTGTTGATCAGGTTGATATCGCGTCAGAGAGTCTTGAGAGAGCAACGCGTCTGATAGAGTCTCGGTACGCCAAAGCACCCGATGAGCGGACAAAAATGGGGGCTGCTCGGCATCATCTGTTGGCACTCGCGCAGGCACAACAACGCATCAATACAGCTCAGCGTGATTTGCAACGCAATGCGCCTTCGGCAGCAATCAATAACTCTGCCGATGCGCTGGACCTAATCCACGGCGTCTTCTTTGACTCCTACCAAGTGGCACGTGCCAACCTTGCAGCTGCTCAAAGCAGTCCGTTTGTGCTGACGCCTAGCTCTCTGCATTTGCACTGGGATTTGGCGATCGCGTGTGAACGTTCGCAGTGGCGTGACGTTGAATTACCAGGAGCAGATTTTGCTGACTTAGATCGAATGTTGGCGGCCGGTTGGAGTCAGCAGAGACGGCAAACTGATCAGGCCACGTTGGCCGTCGAACTGGTGCCAGGCAGTACAACCCAGCACCCTCGCAGCACCAACGGCTTGCGGTTGGCAGCTTACCGCCAGCCAGGATCAGATCCCATTTCCGGCGGCTACGAAGGCGCTCTGACTCGGGTTCGGAGTGCGGGAATCGAACTACCAGCCGGGCATTTAGTACGCGTTGTGGGTACGGCGGCCATCCTGAAGTGTGACG
>DNPC01000637.1:0-828 GCA_003501565.1 Planctomycetaceae bacterium
AGATTCAAACGCGGCCGAGCCCCTTTTGCATCACTTGCAGGAAGCGCTGCTGCGTCCCTGCCTCCGATAAACTCCCAAACAAGACCCGCTGCGACTGTTTAAAACAGTCCCGAGTGTCTGGTCTCCCACCCAAAACGGTTCGACTTCATGGCAATTTCTGCTTCGAATGAGTTCTCGTGCGCCTCCGCAACGGCAAGGCGAATTGTGATTCTCACGCTCGGTTTATGCTGGACGCCGCTAGCAATCGCCGACGAAGGTGCTTCCGTCGTAAGCTACCAACGTGACGTCTTGCCGATTTTGCAGGCGAATTGCCAAGGCTGCCATCAGCCCGCCAAACAGGGCGGCGACTACATGATGACAAGTCACGATGAATTGCTGGCCGCAGGTGAAAGTGGCGAACAAGCGATTGTGGCAGGCAAGCCGGATGCCAGCTACTTGGTCGAGCTGATTACGGCCACTGACGGCCATGCTGAAATGCCCAAAGACGCTCCACCGCTGGACCAAAGCCAAGTGGATCTAATTCGGAGGTGGATTCAACAGGGCGCGACCAACGATGCGTCTGAGACGGCCGTGAGCTTTTCGATCGAGAATCCGCCTGAATATACGCGTCCACCGCTTATCACATCGATCGCGACATCGCCCGACGGAAAGTGGCTGGCCGTCAACGGCTTTTCGGAAATTGCATTGGTGCGAGCTGGTGACCTGTCACTCGCAAAGCGGTTAATCGGTCGCAGTAGCCGGGTTGAGTCAATCGCGTTTTCGCCTGATTCGCAGCGCGTAGCAGTGTGCGGTGGTTCATTGGGGCAGTTCGGCGAAGTGCAGATTTGG
>DNPC01000637.1:901-3426 GCA_003501565.1 Planctomycetaceae bacterium
AGTGCAGATTTGGGACGTGGCGACCGGCAAGCTGCTACTTAGTAAGCAGGTGGGATACGACGTGTTGGTCGGAGCCGCGTGGTCACCTGACGGCCAGTTGCTCGCGTTCGGTTGCAGTGACAATACGCTACGTGCAATTGATACCTCCACCGGTGAACAAAAGTTACACCAAGGCGCGCACGATGACTGGCTGCGCGACTGTGTCTTTACGCCTGACGGAAAACACCTGCTAAGTGCCGCGCGTGATATGACGGTCAAGCTGACGGAAGTCGCTACCGAACGCTTCATAGACAACGTTACGTCAATTACGCCCGGTGCATTGCGAGGCGGAGTCAATGCACTTGCCATGCACCCAGAGCGTCCTGAGTTGTTAGTCGGTGGCGCAGATGGAGTTCCCAAAGTCTACCGGGTCTTTCGTGAAACGGAACGACGCATCGGAGACGATGCCAACCTGGTCCGGCGTTTCCCAGCTCAACCTGGACGTGCCTTTGCGGTTGCAATCTCCCAAGACGGGAAATGGTTAGCAGCGGCCAGTTCGCTGGATGGTCGCTCCCATGTTGCCGTGTACCCCTACAACTTTGATGGGAAGTTGCCCGAAGACGTCCGGGCAGCCATGGCCAAGCGTGTCTCGAGTCGTTCGGCCGAGGACAAGAAACTGATTGAAACCTATGTCTCTTCTGCTCCGGCTGCTGCCTGGTCCAAAGACTTTGAGGCAAACAGTATCTATGCGCTCGCATTCGACGCGACTTCCACCAGTGTCTTGCTAGGTGGCGCTTCTGGCTATGTCGAGCAAGCTGACATCAGTGACGGTGCGGTGTCTAAGCGATTCACGCCTTTCCCATTAGCCGACCAAACGGAATTGGCAATTGGTGACGAGCAGTCGTTAAAGGTGGCCAGCGGGCTCGATCGTATCCCTCAGGAATCAGCCAGCCAAACCGATCCGCAGGAGTTTGTGAGGCTGGAAGTATCACCCGCCGAAATTACTCTCGAGTCGTCTCAGGCCTATGTTCAGTGCGTAGTGCGGGCTCAGGACAAATCTGGCAATTGGCATGACGTGACGCGACTTGCGAGCTTCGAGTGTGCTGGATTGGATATCACCGACGAGGGCCTTGTTCGCGGTCAAGGCAGCGCGGGCGATTCTGAGCTCCATATTCATGTTGGTGACCTTCAGCAATCTCTACCGGTAACGGTTGGGGTCTCCCAAACGCCCGAGCCTGTGGATTTCCTTCGCGACGTAAATCCCATCTTGTCACGGTTGGGATGCAACTCGGGAACCTGCCACGGGGCTCAAAAGGGCAAAGCGGGCTTTAAGCTGTCCTTACGAGGTTACGATCCCCTCGAGGATTTGCGTGCGCTCAGCGACGACCTTGAATCTCGGCGACTGAATATCGCAGTGCCTGATGCTAGCCTGATGTTGCTCAAGCCACTTGGAGCGATTCCCCATGAAGGCGGCGTGTTGATGTCGAAGGATAGCGATTATTACCAAGTTCTGCGTCGGTGGATCGAAGAAGGTGCTCGCCTGAAACGTGACACACAGAAAGTGAAGTCGATCGAGGTCTTTCCGAAAAACCCGGTGGTTCAGCGCGAGGGAGCCTGGCAGCAGTTCCGCGTGGTTGCGACCTTCCCCGATGGAACCAAGCATGACGTAACCAGAGAAGCTTTCATTGAATCTGGCAATACAGAGGTTGCTACCAGCCATCCGACCGGTCTTGTGCAGGCGCTCAGACGCGGGGAAGCGCCAATGCTGGCCCGCTACGAAGGAGCCTATGCCGCGACCACAGTAACTGTCATGGGCGACCGTTCAGGTTTCGCGTGGCAGGAGCCTGCTGTGAATAATCACATCGATTCACTGGTAGCATCTAAGTGGGAACGAATGAAAATTCAGCCGTCTGGATTGTGTACCGATGCCGAGTTCTTGCGTCGCGTTTCGCTGGATCTGACTGGGCTTCCGCCAACAGTCCAGGAGGTGCGGTCCTTCCTCGATGATCCCGCTCCGGCTTCAGAAAAACGACGACGCAAGATCGATGAGCTGATCGGATCGGCTGGCTACGTCGAACACTGGACAAACAAATGGGCCGACCTCCTTCAGGTCAATTCAAAATTTCTCGGCCAAGATGGGGCTAAAGCGCTGCGGCAGTGGATCCGCAGTTCCGTCGCGGAGAACAAACCGTATGACCGATTCGTGCGGGACATTTTGACGGCTACAGGATCCAACAAAGAGAATCCTGCCGCATCTTATTTCAAGATTCTGCGTGATCCCGATCTGATGATGGAAAACACCACGCACCTATTCTTGGCCGTACGCTTCAATTGCAACAAGTGTCACGATCATCCGTTTGAGAAGTGGACTCAGGATCAGTACTACGAACTGGCAGCCTTTTTCGCTCAAACGAAACTCTCGGCTGATCCCGCAGCTAAGAACAAGAAGATTGGTGGAACTGCTGTTGAAGGTGCCAAGCCGTTGTACGAGATCGTTAGTGATGCTCAATCCGGCGAGATAACTCACGTTAGGACGGGGGCGGATG
>DNPC01000387.1:0-1963 GCA_003501565.1 Planctomycetaceae bacterium
GTAGCCGAATTGACCACCCTGCGTGCTACCGTTGATTCGATGAACGATTTTTGCGTTGGCCCCCGAATAGACAATGACGGCACCAGTACCGTTGGCATTCGGAGCCCCAGCAATGAAGTCAGGAATTTCATCACCAGTCACGTCGCCTAGCCCGCAGGCGCTGTTGCCGAGTCGAAATCCTGGCTCACCTGTTGCGCTATAGAGCAAGTTGCCAGTCCTGCTGGAATAGACATAGATTTTGCCCGATCCACTTTTGTGTGTTGGTGCCGTCGCGATGAAATCAGTAACTCCGTCTTTGTCGATGTCTCCAACTCGCCGAGCTATCCAGCCAAATTGGTCGCCGGCCGATTCGCCCGACCAATTGTGGATTACGCGCGTCGGTTCAACGAAGAGTTCTTCATCGCTAAGCCATTTGACCTTGTACTTTTCTAGCCGTTTGTCTCCTTGCAGGTTGGCAAGTTCTGGGTCCGAGTGTATCGATGCGATATTTGCGAAGCCAGCTTTCACCGCCGCATCTAGGGACGCGAACGCTTTATCCTCGTCCATTCGAATCGCGTAGATGCAAGCCATGTTGTACAGCGTGTTGGCAGCTTGTCCCTGAGCGAGTTTGTTAGCTTTCTTGTATGCGACCATGGCTTCGTCGTACTTCTTTTGCGTATGTCGGGAGTAGCCCAACAAGTACCACGCTGCCGGCCTTGTGGCGAACTTTTTCGAAGCTTCCAGCATGATGCCCTCTGCTTCAGCCGCCTTTCCTGTGCCAATCAGCGCCTGCGCTTTTTGGAATAGGCCAACCAGCTCCGGGCCGCGGACAAGAAAAGGCAAAAGAAGGAAACCCGTGCGATCATGAGTGCGGCCTTGACTGAACTGAAGATGTCACTGAAGCCTATCGTAGCATGACTCTCTAAGACAGTTCGCTCATGCCGTAGATGTCAACCAGGATCGATGATTCTTTCGGACTCTCTCCCAGGGTGATATTTTGCCAACCAACGCGCTGACCGCAAGAATCGGGTGTCTAGGACGTGCGCTAATTCGTAGCATAGAAGCATGAACGACTACGATAAAATTGCTCTGGTGATCGAGCACATCAACAGGAACAGACTTGAGCAGCCATCGTTGGATGAGTTGGCAGGCTTGGTGTCTTTGTCTCCCTACCACTTTCAACGTCTATTCTCGCGATGGGTCGGTGTGTCACCAAAGAAATTCCTCCAGTGTTTGACCGTTGAATCCGCCAAGAGACGACTGCAAAAAGGTGATAGCGTTCTGGCCGTTGCGCTCGACGAAGGGCTGTCGGGCCCGAGTCGTCTACATGATTTGACAGTCCAGCTCGAAGGAGCCTCGCCCGGCGAACTCAAGTCCGGCGGGAAAGGCTTGGAAATCGAATTTGGTTTCGGTGAAAGTCCGTTTGGCAACTGTATGCTCGCTCAAACGCCTAGAGGCATCTGTAGACTTTCCTTCGTGAACCACGTCGATCGAGAGCAGGGTGAACGGGAACTACGCGACGACTGGCCAAACGCAAGAATATCGTTTGCAGAGACTAAAGCTCCTGATATCCTCCGTCGCATCTTTCGGTCCGCGGATCGACCTAAGGACAAGATCTTGCCGTCGATACGCTGTTTCGTTCAGGGAACTGAATTTCAATTGAGAGTTTGGCGTGCTCTTCTGGCCGTTCCGCCAGGCGAACTGGCTTCATACAGTAGTATTGCAAAGTTGATCGGCAGCAGTGGCTCACAACGGGCTGTAGGAACAGCGATCAAAAACAACCCAATCGCATTTCTCATTCCTTGCCACCGAGTTATTCGAGCGAATGGAATGCACGGCAACTATCGATGGGGGAGTATTCGAAAGCAAGCAATGCTCGCGCGTGAAATTGCCGCCATCGATACCCTAGATTGAATACGAGAAAGGCTGCCAACTAAGAACCTATGCGAAAATCTTGCATTGAACATCAGCCGCGGGGCGTTAG
>DNPC01000387.1:2098-6970 GCA_003501565.1 Planctomycetaceae bacterium
AATGGGTTTTCGGATAGCTTCTATGTTGAGATTCTTTCCGTCATTCACGGACACCCAACCGATTCGCATCCTTCGTGCAAATCGCCTATTCTAGGCCATTCGAGGGCAGCGTCCTTTGCGAAACGTTGGCCATGGGCAAGTACCGGTTGTTTGGGTGGGAACCGCGGCTAACGCCGATCGGCTAATGGGTTTTCAGATAGCTTCTAAGTTGAGATTCTTTCTGTCCTTCACTCACACCCAATCGATTCGTATCCTTCGTGCAAATCGCTTATTCTAGGCCAATCGGGCGCAGGGTCCTTTTGAAACGTTGGCCATGGGCAAGTACCAGATTAGGTATGCAGTCGGAATCCAATACTACTATTGGCGGTCCGGTGGTGTTAGTTGTTAACAGCTTGGAGTCGACATGTCACAACCGACCAGCGTCAGAAAGGTATTTCGTGGCTACCTTTGGATCGGCATAGCATGGCTGACCGTTAGCGTAGCGTGCGTCGCTGTCGCTGAATTGTTCATGGATGATACGATCCATGGAAATTACGGGCGTCTTGTGTTTTACCGTACGTGGGGACCGACCGCAGTGATCGGGGCTTGCCTTACAGCAGTGTCACACCGACTGGGCAGTCGCCGTTGAACTCATCCACCGAGGAGCAGATTCACCGAGGAGCGGATTCATCTAAACGGTGCTGCTTCACTGCTGACAAAACCACTAGCTTTGCTCAACGTGTTGTTTGAGACCGCGGCCGAACAACTCTTCCCAGCCCGAGCGTAGTGAATCTACTGTCGTTTGGTCCACGTTGCCGAAATGCGCATCATGAATTAGCAACTTGCTGCCGGTGCTACCTTGATCCTGGACGCTTAGAGTTAAGGACGAAGTCGAAGGTCCGCCAAACTCAGGTGCAAGATTGCCGATCAAGTAGAGCTTCTTTTGTGCGGGTAAGTAGCACTGCAAGGCATACCACTGAAGAAAGCTCCCGTCTGATCGATACTCGACCAGCCCCTTGCCTCCGGCGGAAAGATCAAACTCAACGTTTGAGTCGGAAGCAACCATATGAAAGTCATCCAGCCACCAAAGATTGACATCACGGAGTAAAGCTTTCCAGACCGAATCTCCTGGGGCTTCAAAACTCACTTCTAGATGATACTCAATGCATGCAGCATCGCTTACGATTCCGGGACTCATCGGTTCACCTCTTTTCGCTCTTTAAATTTACTTTGGGACCTGTTTGTTTTTTCCGACGGATTGACTCTCTGGCCGCAGTTTTCGACTCCTCTCGCTCTTCAACGAGTTCTTTCAAACGCGACATGGCAGAAGAAACGTGGCGCACGTGCTTGCTTATCCATCGGTTACAGACGTCCTGGATTGGGGCTGGGTTTAGATAGTTCCATCGGGACCGACCCTCACGACGAACAATGACAAGCTGCGCCGCAACCAAAACGTCCAAATGCTTCATGACCATCGTTCGGGAAAGGGAATTGTCAAATCGAGCCACGATCTCTCCGGTACTCAGCGGCCGTTCTGCAAGCATGTCCAAAATGTCCCTGCGCGAACGATCCGCCAGGGCCTTCCATATTTTGTCGTGTTTTTCCGATCTCGCTGACATGGCACCCAATGGTGACATAAAGGACGCGGCTTGTCAATCAACTTGTGTTGGGCGTTTGTTGTGAAAGCAGCCCGACGTAACGACGGTTTCTTTCAGGTAGGCCAGCACACAAACGGGCGGCTGAAGTTGCTGCTAATTCTGATCCGAGTCGGGCTGCGAGTCTTGGAATTAAGCGCAAGGACTAACGCGATAGATGCAGCTCAGCAAAGCACTTTGTCAGTATCAATTCACTGCAGCCGTGAATGGAGTTTGGGCTGCTAAGAAAGCAGTTGGAGACTCACCAGAGAATCTGCGAAAGTCGCGAATCAGGTGTGATTGATCAAAGAAGCCTGCGTCCAACGCGATTCTAACCCAGTCTGCCGACGGAGCGCTCTCCGAAACGGAGTCGTAGACATACCGGAATCGTGCGATTCGGCAGAACATTTTAGGCGAAGTTCCGATCACTCTCTGGAATGCAAGCTCCAGACTACGAAGGCTCTTCCCTGAAAGGTCGGCCAGGGATTCCACCGAAATGCAACCTCCCGCTTGCATGATCCTATCAACAGCTTTACCAACGCCAAAATCCTCGGCGTCGCCGCAGATCGTCCGCATCAAGAAGCGATTGCAGGCTGCCACACGCTGAGCATCCGTCAGTGATTCTTGAATCGCTTCTATCAAAGGATCAATATCTTCGAATAGCTCGTGTGCAGGAATCTGTGCATCGGTAAGCGTCCGCATCAAAATTGAATTGGGAAGGCAAGCTGCCATCCCGCTAGGTTGAAATCGAATGCCGATCATTCCCGCTCTTGGCGAGCTACACAGTTGCAACGGTCGAGTCAGTTGACCGCAAACAACGGCTTCTGGCTGATCTACAAGTTGCCCCGACTGAATCTTTTGAAAAGGTGCACGGTAGTGAATGATGAGCTCGGGAAATCCATCAGCCACAACTTGCTCAACCGCGGGCTGATGGGAGTGGCTTTCAAATACCCAGAACAACTTGACCCACTGGGCCAGCTCGCTTGGCGGCAGGTATTCTTGATAACGCATAACCAGCAATTCTGAGTGAAGGTCTTCGGTTGAAGGGCACCCTAGATGCGCAGTTTACCTGGCACATATTCGAGCTAACAAAGTAATGGAGGGGAGCCCCGAGGGATTTCGCAGCATACTCAAATGGCCTAGTTACTGTCTTTCACGAACTGAGCACTTTGAAGACGTCCCTTGGCGAAACCAATCGACGCAGTCAACGTACCCTCTGGGGAAAGCTCGTACACTATGCGTTGTGGGTAATCGTGACGAGGGTTTACGAACGTAGCTTGCTTTCCGGCCAAATCTGTCAAGACAAATTCGGTTGGTTCACGCCCAGCGGGTTGAGCAATGTAGACGAGCCCGCCGTCTCGTTCGACGATCCGCAAATACTCAAACGCGACCATTTTGCCCTGCCTTACGGTTCTTGAGACTGCTAGCATAGCGCCTCCCCTGGCCGGACTCCATCGCTCTTCGGTCGCGGAAGTACTTTTCGATGCGATCCAGTTATTGGTCAACCATGCCATGTCGTCGATGTTAGCCTTGGCTGGCTCTGGCAACTCAATGTCACCGGGATGGCGGTATATAGCTTCTTGGACTGGCCCATCGTTCTGCGATACTTGAACCAAAAGTCCCTCGTCGGTGGCCCGGAACACGCGTTCAACGGCAAGCATCCTCGCTTCATCCGTCTCACGCACAATTTCTAAAGTGTACGTGAGGGCGTTTTCCTTCCACTCTCCGCGATAACGTTTTATCGAGCCGCGGCCTTCGTTCTTTACAATCGTCGAACCATCGAGCGTGATACGCTCATCACCTTGTTGACGAGGATAAACGACGGCATCCTTTTCGACGCGCAAGTTGAATTTGACGCTCATCGGAGGACCGCCAATATCTTCTTCACGCCCCTCGGTGCGATCTTCTACAAATAGCCAAACTCCATCTAGCCTCTGCAGGTCAAGGTTTGAGCTAGAAGCGTTGTTGGGCTTGGATTCAGCTGTGGTAGTGCGTGCTTCTGGACTGGTTGACTGGCCAAATGCGATCGTCGTAGCGGACAGGAAAACAAGTACTAAAGCCGGACTGATCGCTGGTAAAGTTCGCTTGAGCAACGCGCTGTCCCCTTTTGGGTTGTGATTATGCTGAATGCAATTGAGTTCATGTACTCCGGCAACGAGTGTAATTTGCTCATGCGAGACCGTCTTGTAAAAATGCGCAATTGGAAGACTGACAGCGCTCGAATCGGTGCACTGCAGAGTATGAACGATCATCGAGCCGGCGGCCTAGTACTCAGTCCTGTTTCTGGCCAGCGGCCTTGGCGAGTTCAAGGTATTTGCGATATGTCGGACGGCCAAGTAGCTTGTTTTGAATGATGTGAATCGCAGATGCGACTTCTTGCTTGTCCATCTGATGTAGCTCTGGCAACTTAAAGAACGCGCCAGCAGCTTCTGCCGTTTTCTTCCAACAGTCAGCCTCCTCTTTGGTTAGGCCAGCAGAGGTCACAAATTCCTGATCTTTCGTCAGGGCTTCTTCTTGGGCATTTGCCGTCTTATTGGAAGTTGAGATTGCAGCACCGGCGAATAATACAGTTGCTATTGCAGAACGACGGTTGGTTTCGGACATGGGAATTCTTTGCAAAACAGATGAAAAGGCTGAATTATGGATTCTCGGATTACACGAATAAGACCGCCGCGTGACGTGCTGAGAACAGTTGGCACGGCGGGCGCGTTTCTACGGCTAGCGTATCTTGATAACAAATGTCTTAGGAAGGCTGTCATGCAGTCCTCTAGGCGGCGCGCCGATAAAAGTGAGCGCCTCAAAAGGAATCAGGCGGGCGAATGTACGGCCCGCGATTTGACCAATTGTGGCTTTATCCCCATCTTCGTTGACGACCTTTGTCCCGGTGACTAGCTTCCCGAGGGTTCTTGACGTTGTCGCTTCAAAGACGAAGTAATAACACAGAAGGACCGGGATTCCGATCAGAACACTCGGTATGTTGTCGATGAAGTCAGCAGCTGGTTGGCCTCCAATCAGAATAGCGGCCGCCATAAATACGAAACCGATTCCGATTTGCGCGAAATAGTCGATCAGGAAATTCAGGAATCGTGCCCCTTGGCTCGCATGGACGATACTTTGAGGGACTGGATCGTGATGTTCTGGCGGCGCGGCATAGGGGTTCTGAGTTTCATTCATTCAATTGATCGCTGGTAGATGATGAAGTTCAATTAGAAGTTGGTGTACTTAGAACCTATCCTAAAACCTTGAATCGAACATCAGC
>DNPC01000135.1:0-7496 GCA_003501565.1 Planctomycetaceae bacterium
CCCGAGGATGCGCCGAATCGAATCAGCGAAGTTCGCCTGGCCGGTGGTCAAACGATCGTCACCTTTCAAGCGCCTGTATTGAACCTCGAAGCTCTCGCGCTGAACAACGTAGCGAGGGCCGCACCAGGGCAAGAAATCTCATTCGCTGCCGCCATGGGCAATGCGGGTGATACGGACATATCCGGTACTACGCTCACGATGCGAATACCAGAAGGCTGGCAACTTGCCCGCAAACCAACTCCCGAACCGACCAGTATTACTCAGTCATTTCTAACGTGGGACCATGGCACTTTGCAAATGGGCCGGCAGCTTGATGTCCAAGTCGATTTGATTGCCGGTCGTGCTGGATCGTACAACGTTGAATTTAGCGCTCAGGGTGTTCAGGATATGCAGGTGACGCGTTCGCTCCCGATCGAAGTCGAACGCGCCGTCGTGGATTTAAGCTTCACGCCGTCAGGAAATCGCACGGAAGCCGAAATCGGCGACTTCGTAAAGTGCGATATCGTGCTCAAGAACTTGGGCAATTCCTCGATCAACAACGCAGTGCTCCTGATTGAGGCGGCAGAGGGACTGGTTGAACCCAATTATCAAACCAATCGCCTTGAAAACCCAATCCAGGCGCTGCGGCCCCAAGAGACCCGCAGGCTACAACAATTGAATTTACAAGTTCAACGGTTGGGCGAGCTACCGGTAACGGCAAAGCTCATCTCCGGTGGAATGGTACTCGCCTCGCAGCAGCTCACGTTCCGAGGCTTGGAACCCCAGCCGAAACAACCCGATATGGAGCTTTCTTTGAATTTTGCGGAATCGTTCGCGGTCGGCGCTAGCCCACTTGCAACGATCGATCTCAGCAATACCGGCCAAACAACGCTGAGCGACATTCAAGTGGAGATCCAATTCCCAGCCGCACTCGAAGCCCGTAGCGTGAACAAAGTGAATGAACGCCGTGTTGCACCTACAGCGGGTAATCGCAACGTTTACTTGTGGACGCCGCCACCGATTCTTCCTCGATCTTCAGAATCTGCGGCCCCCCAGTTCCAGCAACTACGCATTCAGTTCGCCTGCCTCAGCCCCATCGAAGCTGGGCAAATTGTAGTTCGTGCTTTTGCTGGAGGCCTGGAACGCCGCGCCCAAGCAAATTTCCGAGCAACCGGAGCAGCCTCAACACCAGCCAGCCCCGGAGCACCAAATCCAGCGACACCGCGCGAAGGCACCTTACAAATCTCACTCCGCGAATCGGGCGATCCCGTACAACTTGGCGAGAAGATGAGCTATTTCCTATCCGTTACGAATAACCAAAATAGGCCCGACACCAACATCACGATTAGAATCGCCCGCCCGCAAGGCGTTGAGCTCGAAGGTGTCTATGAACGCGGAGTGCGTCGCAGAACACAACTCTCCCCCACCAACAGCCGCATTATTGAACTTCCCGTCGTGCAGTTCCTGCGCAGCGGAGAAACACTCGACTACACCATTGAAGTCATTCCACGCAACATTCAGCAAATGCAATGGCGCGCGACGGTCACTTCAGAGTCGATCCGCACCGCTAGGTCTGCCGAAGAAAGCACGACGGTATTGCCCTAGTGCGGCCCACGTAGCTGGACTCGCAAGAGCTCGTTTCAATTCGCCCGAATTGTTGCCAATCCGGCTACAACAGGTCGAGCGTAGGGTCACAACTCCCGTAGCTGGACTTGCAAAAGTTCAGGTGTTGCAAGCAGAAAACCAACGCGCTCGATTTATTGCGAATCCGCCTGGGGACATGCGGACCTACGTGGAAACGATAATCCCGCTACAGGTACTAAGCCCGAATTGTTGCCAATCCGGCTACAGGTCGAGCGTAGGCTCAAAACTCCCGTAGCTGGACTTGCAAAAGTTCAGGTGTCGCAAACAGAAAACCCTGCGCCCGATTTATTACGAATCCGCCTGGGGACATGCGGACCTACGTGGAAACGACAACCCTGCTACGAATCCGCGCGGGGATATGCGGACCTACGTGGAAACGACAATCGGACTAACGGAGCGCATGAAAAACCGCCACTCGCTGAGATTGCGAATGGCGGCTCCATGAACGTCCTCATCGTGTGCCGAAAATAGGCCTCAGCCTGAAACTACGACGAATACTCAGCTGAGAAGAACGACTTGCTTTCGTCGACGGTTGGCTTGATCGTGCGTGCACCATCCTTCCAGTTTGCAGGGCAAACTTCGCCGTTGGCTTCGAAGAACTGGAGGGCCTGAACCATTCGCAGTGCCTCGTCAACACTTCGGCCTAGCGGAAGATCATTGACGACTTGGTGGCGAACAATTCCCTCTTTGTCGATCAAGAACAAACCACGCAACGCCACGGTATCGTCGCCGGTTATGACGTCGTAATCGCGCGCGATCGATTTGCTCAGGTCAGCGACCAGCGGGTATTCGATATTCCCCAAACCGCCTTGGTCGCGCGCCGTGTTCCGCCAAGCAAGGTGCGAAAAGTGACTGTCGACGCTGACGCCAATGATTTGCACGCCGGCATCCGCAAATTCTTTCTGGCGATCAGAAAATGCAATGATTTCCGTAGGGCAAACGAAGGTGAAATCGAGGGGGTAGAAAAACAAGAGCACGTACTTGCCCTTGTAGTCGGCCAGCGAAATCTCTTTGAATGATCCGTCTTCCATGACAGCCTGTGCTGTGAATTCGGGAGCTGGCTTGGTGACTAAGACGCTCATGGGTCTCTCCTATCGATGGTATTTGGTGGGTAATCTATCTAATTGGTATTGGGAGCACTCGGTCGCAGCTCCACTGAACGCTCGTTAGCGTATCAAAGTCTAAGCGGTTGGCGACCCGTCTTTGTTGATCTGAACGTGCTCGGTTTTCCGCTCGAGGTGTCCAACTACGACCTAGATTCCTCATCCCGCGTTTGCGGTCACGCCGAAGTCAGTTCGCTCTCGAAGAACTCATACAATTGCGGATCATTGAAAGTAAACCCATCGGCCAAGAGACGCGAGGGCACGGCGCGGCACGAAGTCAGAAGGAGGGCGTCCGCCATTTCGCCCATGGCAAGCCGCAATGCGAATTCGGGCACCGGCAACGACACCGGACGTCCTACAGCCTTGGCTAAATCTCTGGTAAAGTCGGCGTTAGTCACGGGATTCGGCGATACGACGTTGTACGGCCCCTCCGCCTGTGATGACCGAAGCATCCATATGATCGCTCGGACACAATCCTCAAGTGAAATCCAACTCCAATATTGCCTGCCCGAGCCCAGCCGGCCTCCCAAGAATCTGCGAAATAAGGGAAGCACCTTCGCGAGTGCACCACCCGATTTGCTCAGCACGATGCCTAAGCGCGGGTGAACGACCCGCGTTGTTGTTGATGACACCAGAGGATCGCAAGCTGCCTCCCATTTCGAGGCTACGTCTGCAAGAAATGTCTCCGCTGGAGGAGAGGATTCATCTACCACCGCATCGGCACAATCACCGTAGAGCCCCACTGCTGACGCAGAAACCATAACCTGGGGAGGTTTGGGAAGACTAGCCAACTGGTCGGCTAGCACTTGTGTGGACACGATACGCGACTGAGCGATCCGCCCCTTTTCAAGCGCGTTCCACCGTTGCTCGCCGATGCTACGTCCGGCAAGATGAACGACAGCGTCGACCTGTCTCGAATCTAGTTTCTGGATGCCGCTATCGGGGTCCCACAGGAGGCAGTCTGTTGGAACTGATTGCGTTTCTGTTGAACTCGGCCGGACCAGCCGGATGACCTCAAATCTCTCGTTCGCAAGTTGGCGGCAAAGGGCCGAACCAACCAGGCCAGAAGCACCGGTTACAGCAACCGTTTGAATTGAATCAGAATCGGGCATAATCAACAAATACGGTTGATGGGAATCACAGTATTATCTTAACGCCCTGATGCTGGCATCGTCGATCGTTTCGACTACTCAGCCTCGGCCAAATCCGGTGGATTTTGAACTGCCATCATCTGCAGCTTCTCCATGGCACGTTTCTCAAGCTGACGTACCCGCTCTTTTGAAATGCCGAGACGATCCGCCAGAGCCTGCAACGTTTGAACTTTCCGATGCCCACCTAGTGAGAATCTAGCACGAACGATCAGCTTCTCTCGCTTATCGAGTTGGTTGAGCAAAATCCCGAGATGGTTCCGCAGCGCGTTCCACCGGTACTCACTCATCGTCGACGGATCTTGATCCTCGGGCACATCCAGCCCGTTGTCGCTGATACTGTTGGCAACCTTTAACCGTTCATCCTGTCGATCCATTACGAATCGATAGCTGTTTCTCCGGACAACCTGAGTGGCGTAGGTGCTGAATCGGAATCCAAGTTTGTAGTCGAACTTATCGACGGATCTTATGAGGGCCATGATGCCGTCGCTCAACAGGTCATCGAAACCACACTGTTGATTTACAAACTTCTTGACGATTGAGATGACCAATCGTGTATTAGCTCGTACGATCCGGTCGCGATGCCACTGCGCGGCACGCCAAAGTCCACGGACACGCTCAACATCCCACTGGGTAGTCGTCTCTGGAGTACGGCGGTCGAGTATTTTGGCGGCCAAGTACCGCAGAAAATTCATCCGCTGGAAAAGCTGCCGTTCTTGTTCGGGCGTCAGCAACTTGTCCTCACACATCCCAACCAAGTGAGGTGGCAGAGATAGCTTGCGAGCCGAACGACTCTTCGTCTCGCCAGGCAGAGGTGCACAGTCGGAAAGGAAATCATCCCCGAGGATCTCAGTCTCAGCACGAGGCGACCGGAAGTCCTCGCTTTCGATGTACTGCATCGCCTGACTGCGAAGTGCTTCGAATTCAGCAGCCGACAGCGACGATTCTTCTGCCTCAGGTTGATACTGGCAAAACTTGACGAAGCTCTGCTCAAGCGCCTTACGGCGAAATGTCCTTACCGGTCCGCTAGTTCTGGATGCAGTCTGTGCAACCGAAACTCGCTTTCTTGCTGAGGCAATTTTCTCTTCAGCGGAACGCTTGGGGGGGACGGAAACGGCTGAAACCATGGCGGGGGCACCTAATTAAGGATGTTGGGTTAGATCAAACCGATCACCGAATCGCTCAAAACATTCAAAGCGCTCAAAACATTCAAAGCGCTCAAAACATTCAAAGCGCTCAAAACGTTCTAGCGGATTCAAATCGTTCAAACAAGCGCTTTTCGTCAATTTTCCCGAAATTTCTCTACTTCCTGGGGGTAAGCACTGGGTTTGGCAGCACTGGACACGCATACTACAATCGACCAAACCGTCCAAAGCGTCCGTACTTCACTTCACAAAACGTGCAAAATCGTGTCAGAACACCTTTCTACGAAGCAAGCTGCTGAAGCCCTTGGCGTTTCAGAGTCTTCCGTGAAACGTTGGTGCGATCGCGGTGCTATTCCCACCACGCGTACGCTCGGGGGCCATCGACGCATTCCGCTGGATGGTTTTCTGGAGTACCTGAAGCAGTCAAATCGTGAGGTAGTCGTTCCGATCCCGGGCCTCCACACGCCTACAGAAGCCGGTAACCAGTCGACGCAACCGTCGATGGAATCCTTACAAGCGGATTTTGCAGACGCGCTCGAGAAGGGCGACGAGGACGCGTGTAAGCACACGCTGGCCGTTGCCTACAGCATTCTGCACAACTTTTCTGTGCTCGCCGACGACTTCATTGCCTCAGCGTTTCACCTGATAGGCGAACGTTGGGACTGCGGTGAGGTCGAGATTTATCAAGAGCGGCGTGGCTGCGAGATCTGCTCGAGAGCTCTGCATGATTTTCGGCGGCTCGTCCCGCAGCCCCCTGAAAATGCTCCGCTGGCGATCGGAGGAACTCCGGCCGGTGACAATTACAGTCTGCCAAGCCAGCTAGTTGAACTCGTACTGCGAGAATGCAGTTGGCAAACGATGAACCTGGGTTGCAACTTGCCACTTGAAACAGTGCTTGCTGCCGTCGAACAACACAAACCGAAGATGGTATGGCTGAGCGCTTCCCATCTGGATGATCCCCAGAAATTTGCGTCCGAATACGCCAAGTTCTTCAACGCACTGCCGCGAAGCGTACTGGTTGTTCTCGGCGGACGGGCACTTAGCGACGAACTTCGGCCGCAACTGCAGTACACCGGATTCTGTGACAACATGCAGCAGCTGGCCGCTTTCGCATCCGCGTTACATGGCACGCGTCCTGCGTTCCGGAACTCCGATAACTAATTTGCCGACCCCGCGTCTCACAGATTCAACCCATTGCTTTCAACCGTTAACTTCAGTCGGGACAAACACATGTCAATCAATCGCCGCACTGCCCTGGGTGCACTCTCCGTCGCGGGCGCAGCCTCGTTCTTGAATCAGACTCTGGGTGCAGAACCAAGCAAAGATTGGCCGACCTGGCGAGGGCCACAGCGAGACGGACATGCAACGGACCAGTGGCCCGCTGATCTTTCCGGTCTGAAGCAACTGTGGTCGAAGGAACTTTCCGAGAGTTATTCCGGCCCGATTACCAGCGGCGGAAAGGTCTTCACCACGGAAACCGTTGAAGCACGCGATGAAACGCTGATTGCCTTGGACGCTAAGACGGGTGAGCAGATTTGGAAGAAACAGTGGGCCGGTGCGATGCAGGTTCCGTTCTTCGCTAAGGCGAATGGAGACTGGATTCGCTCAACACCTGCCACCGATGGTCAGCACGTCGTCGTAGGTGGAATGCGTGATGTCGTGGCCTGCTTTTCAGCAGATTCCGGTGACGAACTATGGCGAGTCGATTTCGCCGCACAGGGAAAAACGCTTCCGAATTTCGGCTTGGTGTGTTCGCCGTTGATCGATGGAGATCACGTCTATATCCAGGCCGGAGGTGGCATCCGGAAGATTGAGCTGGCGACGGGCAAGACCACTTGGATTGCAAGACAAGAACCCGGTGGAATGATGGGTGGTGCATTTTCGTCACCGACGATCGCGACTCTACACGACAAACGGCAGCTTGTCTGCCAAACGCGTTCACACATGTGCGGCATCGATCTGGAGACTGGCGCTGAAATTTGGAATAAGGAAATCGCTGCCTTTAGAGGCATGAACATTCTCACTCCTACCGTTTGGAACGACCAGGTGTTCACGAGCGCCTATCGCGGGAAGAGCCAGTTGGTGAAAGTGGAGCCCAGTGGCTCTCAATGGCAAACGAGCTTGGCTTGGGAAGGGTCTTCCGAGGCTTACATGTCATCACCGGTAGTCGTCGGTTCTCACGCCTACGTTCATCTCCGTAACAAACGCCTAGCCTGCGTCGATCTCGAAACTGGCAAAGAAACCTGGCGAACACGTCCCTTCGGTGAATACTGGAGCATGATTACGAACGGCAAGAAGGTCCTCGCGCTCGATTCAGGTGGAGAACTGGTTCTGTTCGAAGCCAATCCTGGTGAATACACCGAGCTTGGGCGTCGCAAGATCTCCGACCAGCCGACTTGGGCACACGTCGCACTCGCCGATGACATGGTCTACGTTCGTCGACTCAAGGGCCTCGACTGTTACAAGTGGTCGTAGTC
>DNPC01000135.1:7570-7939 GCA_003501565.1 Planctomycetaceae bacterium
TGGTCGTAGTCGCAACCGTTAATCTTTCTGTGATACTGGCAGCACTCATGGCGCCAGCGTGCATCGCACTGCTGGCGCCTTGGCAGAAGCTGGACCTAGCTGTCTAATTTGCGGGCTTCTGTCGTAAGTTGTCGTACGGCAACGCTTGCCCTCTCTACCGTGTCACTCACAATGCAGCACGCCAATCTCGCTCAGCTACAGCAAGACGTTCAGACATGGATCGATGGCTACGGGGTGAGATATTTCTCCGAGCTGACGAACCTCGCGCAGTTGGTCGAAGAAGTTGGCGAGCTCGCTCGGATTCTATCCCGCAAGTACGGTGACCAGAGTTTCAAAGCGGGCGAAAACGCCGACGCTCTGGCCGACGAG
>DNPC01000601.1 GCA_003501565.1 Planctomycetaceae bacterium
CAACCGTCTGGTATCCATCGGCGACTTCTTCTTCGGCCGACTTGGTCAAATCCAACTGATCGCGAAGCTGATCGAAATAGGCAATCTGCAAATTCGTTCCCAGCCGCACCGAGCCCGAGTCGGGCTGGAGCTGCCCCAGCAGTAGTTTTAGGAGCGTCGTCTTGCCCGCACCGTTGGGACCGACGATCCCAACTTTATCCCCGCGCATGATGGTGGTACTAAAGCCTTCGACAATCGGTCGATCACCTCGCGAGAAGCTAACCTCTGAGGCTTTCAAGACTAAGTTGCCGCTACGCTGCGAATCTTGAATTTGAAGATTGCTAGTCCCTTGCTTACTTGCACGCTCACTGCGTTGCTCCCTCAACTCCTTTAGCCTTCGAACCCGGCCTTCGTTCCGCGTTCTACGCGCCTTGATTCCCTCGCGAATCCAAGCCTCCTCCTCGGCCAGTTTCTTATCGAATAGAGCCTCCTGTTTCTCCGCTGCGGCCAACTGTTCCTCTTTGCGGCGTAGGAACGTATCGTAATCACAGGTCCAATCAAACAGGCGTCCCGACTCGATCTCTAAAATGCGACTGGCTAGTTGCCGCAGGAACTGGCGATCGTGAGTGATGAACATAAACGCTTGTTGCCAACCCTGCAGGAAATTCTCCAGCCAACGAATCGAATCGATATCCAAATGGTTGGTTGGTTCATCGAGCAGTAATAGATCGGGTTGACTGACCAAGGATTTGGCCAATAGCACGCGACGTTTTAGCCCCGAAGACATCGTTCCAACCGCTGATTCTGGCGAGAGGCCCATGCGGCTAAGCAGCGTATCGGTGCGTCTTTCTACCTCCCATTCTTCTAGCCCAGAGTCGGCAAGTCCTGACGATACGATGGCGTGCGTTGTCCCATCCAAATCATCGGGAACATCTTGCTGCAGCAAGGCTACGCGCGTGCCCTCGCGAGTCACGATCTGTCCATGATCGGGCTCAACGCTACCAGTCAGAATCTTCAGGAAAGTCGTCTTGCCCGCGCCGTTGCGGCCTAGCAATCCAATACGATCACCGACTTGAATCGTCGTGCTTACCGAATCAAGCAGGGCGGGGCCGCGAAACCGAATCGAGACGTCTTCAATCTTGATCAGCGCCACAAGGGCTCCTTTTATGTTCCTAAGGTTGCGCACTGAAAGCCTCGACAGGGCTTCCGGCGTAAACCATGTCGAGTGTTAAGCCGCTTTACGAATCGACCGAGGATACGATCGAGAGCTGTCAATTCGAGTGACGCGTGAACCAACCCCGCGGCGTCAAAGACTCGATTGCACAGCTTCTGTTCACAGGCGTCTTAGAACTCCTCCACTTGTGGGAGGTCATCCAGCGAAGCTAGCCCCGCCAATTCCAGCATTTTATCCGTTGGGAAGTAGTGTACGGTGGCCTGCTTGCCGGTGCCCTCGCGCCGGACTTCCAACAGTTCACGTCGGACCAGTTGGTTTAGCACTGGGCCGCTCGAACCACCACGTTGTTCGTCCAGTTCGGTGCGACTGATGCCCGGTTGGTAAGCGACGAGGGCCAAACAATCGATGGCGGTTTGGTTCAACTTCACATCCCGTATCCGGCCATAAAACCGGTCGCGAACATATTGAAGCTGGTTAGCCAGCCCCATCTTGTATCCGCTACCAACGCGCTGGATTGCAAGCGCATGGCCTGCCGCCGCATAAGACGCATTGAGTTCGTCTACGTAACGATCGACGTCATCAACGTCGACTCCCCGCATTAGGTCTGCGATTTCTTTCCCGCTGATTTCACTGTTATCACTTCGGCCAACGAAGAGCACGGCCTCAACGATGCTGCTGGGAGTTGTGCGAGCTAAGCTGCCTTCTTCGTCGTCGAGCAACTCACCTTCGACAGGTTCCTCCGATTCCCCGTCATCACTCTGCTCCACAACCGGTTTGTCGAGCACTTCTGAGTACGTTGCGCTGAGCTGCTCCAACGAGAGCCCCTCACCATCCTCGAGATCATCGTCTTGCTCCTGAGCAGCTTGCATCTGCGATTGGAGATCTAGATCTTCTTCATCGGATGGATGTTGACTGTCCTTCGTCATCCAAGAATCCTTCCGCTGAGAAATATTCGCTGAGAAATACTGGCTTAACCGACGAAACCTTGAGAGCTAGTCGCGTACAACCTTCCGAGTTTGCTTGAAAATTGTGTTCCAACCTTCAATTGCGGGGTGAGCGTGGGAGACGAGCATCGTGGTTGCACATGTTATATTCCGGCCGGTACTGCCAACGGCACCATGTAAGATCCAATAACAGGGTGACCAGGCCGCGACAGAACATCAAATAGCGTCGGTTTCGGCAGCCAATTGGGTTTGTTCGGATTGCTTGTCAGCTTGAGCCGATTCGTGGTCCTGCAATATTTGATCCAGCACACCGTTGACGAATTGGCCTGACTGCCGAGAGCCATAACGCTTTGCCAACTCAATCGCTTCGTTGATGGCTACGCGGCCAGGTGTCGTGCCATGCAAAATCTCATACGCACCCATCCGCAAGATATTTCGGTCGATGGCCGCCATACGTCGAAGCGACCAATTCGCCGCTTTTGCCGACAGCGATTTATCAATGTCCCATCGATGTGCGATCACTCCAGTGACAAGCGTGTCGGCAAACCGAACAAGCGGCCGGTTGCCTAGCAATCGTGCATGCAGAAACTTCTTAGAAACTTCCGCATCGCGATCTTGGTTAAGATCATCTTCATACAAGAGCTGGAGGGCAACTTCACGAGCACGTCGACGCGTTGTCATATTCGTTTTACGGGATTCTTGCGGGAGGAACGTCAGGGTGTGTGCAGCAACGTAAGATTAAGCTTCGACTCAATCCCACCAAGTACTGTTCTACAACAATTATCAACTGCCAGCATGGTACTCGATTTGCTTTTGGCGTCCAGACAAAAAAGCTGCGTTCAATTGTGTGACATTCAGCTTCCCCGACCGACGGCTGTTGAAGATTCCGTTAGAACTCCGTTAGAACTACGACGGGCTACTTTTATTGGTAAAGAGAGAATCAGATGGAAAAACGACGGCTGGGCAATACAGACCTGGAACTTACCACCATCGGGCTGGGCACCTGGGCAATCGGAGGTGGCGATTGGAAATTCGGCTGGGGACCGCAAGATGAGCAGGAAGCCGTCGAGGCGGTTCTGGCGGCGGTGCGGCATGGCATCAACTGGATTGACACGGCCGCCGTTTATGGAGGTGGGGTCGCAGAGACTTTGGTAGGCAAGGCGCTTGCCATGTTGCCAGTGTCAGAACGTCCGATTGTGGCAACCAAGTGCGGGAGGGTCATGCGCGGCCCGGAGCAAATCGATAAGGTCCTGAAGCGCGAGAGCATCTTTGAAGAATGCGATGCGAGTCTGAAAAGGCTGGGCGTCGATGCGATCGACCTTTACCAACTTCACTGGCCGGAACCCGACGAAGACATCGAGGAAGGCTGGGCAGCGCTCGTCGAACTGAAGCAACAGGGAAAGGTGCGTGAAATTGGTGTCTCCAACCACAACGTCGCCCAACTCAAGCGGCTCGAGGCGATCCATCCGGTGGCGTCACTTCAACCGCCGTATAGTCTGCTCAAGCGTGAAGCCGAAAAGGAGTTGCTGCCGTATTGTGCTCAGCAAGACATCGGCGTGGTGTGCTACAGCCCGATGTACAAAGGACTCTTGACGGGCAAGTTCACTGCTGAATCTCTTGCCAAGCTTGATAGTTCCGACCATCGAACGCGCGATATAGAATTCCAATCTCCGCTCATCGAAGCCCACTTGGGTTTGGTCGATTGCTTGCGTAGCGTTGCAGATTCCGCAGGAAGATCACTCGCAGAACTGGCAATAGCGTGGGTCCTGCGTCGACCGGAAGTCACCTCGGCAATCGTTGGCTCACGACGACCCGATCAGGTGGCACAGACGGTTTCTGCGGCTGACTGGAAACTCAGCCAGCCACAGATCGAAACCATTACTCAACTGCTTGCCGGACACGCTCAGGCGATGCGAATGGGTGCGCTGGGGTGAGCGAAAATGCCCACAGCTGCGTCTACTTTTCGGGCTTGCAATACGACAGGGCGAGCAGCGAGTAAGCGCAAACCAGGTTGGGATCGCCTTCCATCCAACGGGTAGTCCCATTGACCCAGCTACCGTCTTCACGCTGGAGCTTTGCAAGTTTCTTGCGAAGCTCTGCCCGCCAATTGTGCTTCTTGCCGTCGGCGTCTTCGAACTCAGGTGCGCCGACGGCCGCCATCGCTTTGGCCATGGTGTGGTAATAGTAGAACAGGCCTTGCTGACCCACGCCAGGATTCGACTCGAGATCGTAATTCTCGCGTAGGAACTTAACTGCCGCTTTTACACGCCGATCGTCTTGGCTGACTCCGGCGTAAATCATACTCTTGAGCCCAGCGTAAGTCATGGATCCATAACTACGTAGTCCACCGTTTGCCTCAACGCCCGCTTTGCTCTCACCGCCAGCGGCTACGGTGTAATAGAAACCACCGTCGCCGATCTTGTCCGCGAACTCGCTGTCATTGTGCTCGGTATCCAAGTTCTGGCATCGCGAGATAAAGGCGAGAGCGCGTTGCATCGCCGGATCCTCTGATCCCCGACCGATGTCGTGTAGGGCATCGATGAGATAGGAAGTGTTCGACATGTCAGGCCGAGAGTGGGAGCCGTACCCTGCTCCACCATAGTAAGGATCGGACGGATCTCGGTCTTCGCTTTCGTCCCACTGCAATCCCTTGACAAAGGCTTCCGCCCGAGAGAGCGCCTTGTCGTAGCGGCCATCTTCGTTGGCTCGGGCAAAGGCCATCATGGTGATACAGGTTGAGTAGTTGCGATGTAGGGAGCCTTCTGCGTAGATTCCACCGCTCGGCTGGATGTGTTGCTCAAGGTATCGCAACGCACGCGCGACCATGGGGTCATCAACCTTGAGTCCTGAATCCAACAATGCGGCGACAACCAATCCCGTTGGTCCAACACCAGCCTTGGAAGAAAACGAACCGTCCTCGGCCTGTCCTTTTTCGCGTAGGAAGGCCACGCTTCGCTTGACCATTCGCGAATGAATGGCTTCGTCGCTGGTAGCCTCGCTGGCCGCTACCAGCTGTGGCAAGGCAACAGTCAAAGCGGCCGCAATCACAAGACACGTGAATTTCAAGATCTTCATATTTGGTTACTCCAATGAAACGGATCGACCGCGGAGGCCTATTCCTGTTTGTTGGGGGCGTCGTTTTAATACACAAAACACGATGGAACTGCGTGGGGAAAACATGGTAAACCCGCAGTGAAAAACACAGCGGGAAGGCACAGTGGGGAGACCCAGTGGGGAGACCCAGTGAGTCACACGTACATCCCAACTATCCTATGTACGTTATCAAGCGGCCGATATCCTCGATCTCGCAGGTCAGTTTCTGTCCCGATTTCAGGAATTTTCCACTCGCATTGCCGACTCCTGACGGTGTGCCGGTCGAAATAATGTCGCCTGGTTCCAGTGTTACCCACTGGGAAAGGAAAGATATTGTTTCGGCGACACTGTAAGTCTGCTCAGCGGTGTTCCCGTTCTGCCGTAAGTCGCCATCGACGGATAGCTTAAGCTGTAATCCATTCGGATCGGGAATCTCCGAAGCGGCAACCAAGCAAGGGCCGCACGGACATGATCCGTCGTGCCACTTGCCGTGCTGCCAATCAAAGAATGCGTCTTTGGGGCGTGTTTGGCGATCTGGGTTAGGGCGAAAACCGCGATCCGACAGGTCGTTGACGATGGTGTATCCGGCAACTGCATCCAGCGCTTCGGTGGCATCTACATGCCGAACCGTGCGGCCGATGACCACCGCCAATTCAACTTCGTGATCCAGTTTTTCCGCCGGGCTGCCGGTTGCAGAATCGACCGGTAACGTGAACGTACAACCGCTGCCAATCAAGGTGGTTGATGGCGGTTTCATGAACACGTAGGGAAATGTACGTTCGCGTTCGGCTGCCTGGCCGCCCTGTTCTTCGACATGTTTAGAATAGTTGCCCGCTAGCAGCAACAGTTTGTTCGGCCGAGCAATGGGTGGCAGGAGCTGTACTGAATCTGTCGGCAGCCGCAATTCTGCAGCACCCTGCGACAGCAACTCTGCGGAAGCCAGTCTTTGGCATGCACTCCAGGCAGGAGAGTCGATAGGCAGGAGTAGCTCCAAATGTCCGCCAAGTGTCGATTCTGCTAGCGTTTTCTCACCAGCCAGCGTCGCCAGGTCATCAAGCGGAACAACAAAATCCTCCTGATAGAATCCACAACGTACTCGACCATGGTACTCAAAACGACATAAACGCATGGTGTTACCCAGCTTCGCAAGTAGTTACTTCAAAGCCAAGATCATTGATCATGTCATAGTCGGACTTTGGCGGCTGTCCTTTTGTGGTGAGGTAGTCGCCAACAAATAGGCTGTTGGCAACAAAAAGGCTCAGCGGCTGGAGCGAGCGTAGGTGCTTTTCGCGGCCACCCGCGATTCGCAACTCGCTTTTCGGATTCACAAATCGCATCATGCACAGCGCTCGGATGCAATCCTGTGGCGTCAATGGTGATTGATCCTCTAGCGGTGTGCCTTCGATTGCATGTAAGAAATTCAGCGGGATTGATTCCGTTTCGAGCCCTCGCAGCTCCATCGCCATGTCAACCAAATCAGCATGGGTTTCTCCCATGCCAATGATGCCGCCACTGCACAGTTCCAGACCAGCACCACGAACGTTTTGTAGCGTCTCCATTCGGTCTTCGTAGGAATGCGTCGAACAAATCTTGTCGTAGTGACCTTTCCCGGTGTTCAGGTTATGGTTCACTCGATCGACACCACATTGCTTCAATCGTTCTGCATTTTCAGGTGTGAGTAGGCCAAGGCACGCGCATACCTTCAAGTCAAATTTATCTTTGACCTGAGGTACAACCATCTCGACCGCTTTCATTTCGCGTTCGCTGGGAGCTCGGCCGCTGATAACGATACAGTACGTCTTACTTTGTCGTTCGGCGGCTTCGCGTGCTCCGTCCAGTAGTTGATCGGCCGATAGCATGCGGTATTTGTCGATCGGAGCCGAAGACAGCTTTGACTGCGAGCAATACCCACAATCCTCTGGGCACAGACCACTCTTCGCATTGACCAGGAAATAAAGCTGAACCGTCTTGCCAAAGTATCGCTTGCGCAGCTGAAACGCGCCGGCAACGATCGCCAGGATATCGTCATCGCTGGCCTTCAAGATCGATTCAGCTTCCTGCGGGGTAATCGCATATCCAGCGATGACTCGGCTGGCCAGTTGATCCCAATATCCGGTTTTGGGGAGTGTCTCTTCACTAATCATGCTTTGCTCGGTTTGCCGATCTTGTTGCTGCAGAGAGGTAAACGTCGACTTATAATTCGCTTCACGCGGTTATGATACATGCGATTCAGCCTGCCTCCGTTGATGCTCTATCGTAGTCCATCGCCACTTTTCGC
>DNPC01000663.1:0-6857 GCA_003501565.1 Planctomycetaceae bacterium
GAAAGCGACGTTGCAATCTCCGATTCAGACGCACTTGATTTAGCCGGACCCGAGGACGCTTCCAATGTAATTGGAAGCTCCGATCTAAACTTAGAAGGCGGCAGTGAGCTGATCAAAGGCGACAGTGATCCCGCGATCGACTCTGGTTCGCTGGACCTCCAAGGCAGCGATCTTGAGCTTTCCGCCGAAGGCGACGGGAGTGATCTCGTGCTAGGTGGTGGTAGCGATCTTGCCCTGGGCAGCGACAGTGGCATCAATTTGATGAGTCCGGCCGATAGTGGTATCTCACTTGAAGATGAGCCACTTGATCTGGCCGCCAGTGGCATCTCCGGTCTGGATTTGGCCGCTGAGGGTTCGGACGTAGAAAGCCCTTCGGCCAGCGGTTCGGCGGTCGACTTCCAACAGGACGAAGAGTTCAATCTTTCGCCCTCAGGTTCACTTGAAACTGACGACGACAGCGGCTCACAAGTTATCGAACTTGAAGATTCAGGCGAATTTGGCGATGCACCGGTGGCCGTTGCAGATGGCTTAGATGATGTTTCGGCAGTGGACTCGGTTGGTGCCTTTGACGATCCCCAAGGATTCGGCGATCCCGAGCCAGCTGGCGCGGCCGTCGCTGCGGGACCTCAAGTGAACTACAGCACGCTGGAAGTCGTCATTTTGCTGACAACTCTGCTCGTGATGTGCTTTGGCGGCATCTTAGTCAGCGACATCGTTCGAAATATGTGGAGCTACGCGGAAGGCGGCAGCTCGCTGACCAGCTCATTGACCGAAATGATCGTCAAGAGCACCGGCAATTAAGACTTGGGCGTAGTTTATCGGTCGCCTAATTCCTGGGCTGCCAGAGCAATCCGTTGGCAGCGTTATCGCCAGCCGTAGGACCTGCTGGCGGCAATCCAGGTTGAGATTCTCCGCTGAACGATCTCGGGAGCGGCCGGCTTGAGATGCGGGCTGCACTGTTTGGCTGCGAGCGAGCGAGTAGTTTTTCGCTCTCCGCTAGGCGATCTTCTAGTTTGCGATTCTGTTCGCGTAGCGAGTCATTCGCCTTTTGTTGGGCGCGGAACTCTGAAACCAAGCGCTGGTTTTCATCGCGCAGCTGCTGAGTAAGGCTGCCTCCACCGAAGGTGCCGCATCCGTTCAATGATGCCAGGAAAATCGCCACTAGCAGAGCTTGGTATCGCGACATTGGGCAACTCGCAGGGTTTGGATCTTTCTCAGATTTCATGAAAGCTCCTGCACGCCAAACAGGAGCTGTTGGCACGCTAGCAGAATCCCTGTTTCGTCGAAAGAGCGGCGTTCCGCTTCAACAGCGCCGTTTCCGCAAAACTAATGCTAGCATCCCGAGCAACACCAGGTTTGCAGATGGTTCCGGAACCGCTGAAGTGGTGATCGTCAGCTTGGGTGCCGTCCCCATCCCACTGTCCGTGACAACGTCCGTTCCGCCGAAAACATACTCGTAGGCATCCACCGGGGTTGCCCCTTTGCCAATCGGACCTGGATCGAAGGTCTCGAGCCGTGCTGATACCGCGAAGAACTCGCCGCTTGCCAAGGCGTCTTCCAGATCTTCGATTCCACCTGCGAGCGATATTTCATGAGTTCCCGTCATCGAGGGTTCTGGATGCGAAGGTCCCAGGATCTCAAAACCGCCGTAGGGCTTGCTCTTGCCCAGTGTGTCCCAAATGGTTTCGAAAGGGATTGAGAAGTCCTCGGGTTTGAGTAGCTCTTCGTTAGAGAAGGGCGTTGAAGTGAACTCAACAACCTCTTTGTCGCCGACAGCGAAGTTTGCGAGCGCGCTGGTCCCACCCGGCAGTAGCTCCAGTGAAATGGAAAGATCGGTGATTATGTGGCCGCTGGGGATGCTTGATGCCAGGCTTGTCGTATCAAACAGGAAGAAGGGTCTTCGTTCGGACGTGGTGAAACCCGACACCGTGGTGCGTCCCATGAAGTAGTTCTGGAAGCTCGGAGAAATGTCCGGAGCCGGAACTGCTGGGTAGCTGTCCGGCGGATCATCCTCGGGGCGATAGGGCCCGTAGTAGGCACCGACTTGCCCGCCTCCGACGAACGTATCGATTTCGATCGTGTCGGCGAGGGCCTTAGCCTGGATAGCACCGAGAACGATCACAGTGCTCAACAGAACTCGGTGGACTTGAGAATTCATGGGTCGTCTCCTCGAAGCGATTTACTACTTCACAGGAGGTATTTGTTTGAGCTATCGAAATCCGCCGGCAAAGTCGGGTGTTTTGCGCGAAGTTTCTTTGCTGGCCAGGCTCATCTGTCGGGAACCGCATCAAGAGCCGCTAAGCTGTTATCCTGTAATGACTTAGAGGAATTGACGAAAAATGGTGTCACACCCGTTTCGTTCTGGAGTGTTGAAGCCCGGTATTTCACCGCGCGGCATTTCACTGCCGGTCACTCCAAACGCCTCAGCCAGGGAAACTTCTACGATGTGTACCGAGACCTGCCCCAAACCGCATGAGCTGAAAGAGTATCTGGCCGGTTGCCTGGATCCAGTGGCCAGCCAAGCGGTGGAGGAATGTTTGGAGCAGTGCCCTGAGTGCGCGGCGGCGGCTGAAAACATCGAGGCGGATCCCGACACACTGGTGGCCGCGCTGCAAAGCGAGGAGACGGACGCGGCAGAATTCTCAGGTTCAGTCGCTGGGCAGTCCGCAGTTGCCAGTATGCTGCCGACCTTCAGCAAGCTTGAAACGGTCGACGTGGCCTCGTATCGTTTGCAGGATAAGCTGGGTAGCGGCGGCATGGGCTGCGTCTACCGCGCTCGCCACACGCGACTGGACAAGGAGGTGGCGATTAAACTGCTTCCCCAACTAGCGGGCCAAGACCAAGAGTTTGTCGCCCGATTCAGTCGCGAGATGCGGGCTGCTGGACAGCTTGATCATCCGGCAATCGTTCGATCCACCGATGCCGGGGAGCACAACGGTGTTCATTATCTGGTCATGGACTTGATCGAAGGCATGGACCTATCGCGAGTCGCCAGGGCAATCGGTCCGTTCGACATTGGGACCGCCTGCGAAGTTGTTCGCCAAGCCGCACTCGGATTGGCCCATGCCCACGAAGTCGGGATCGTGCATCGCGATGTAAAGCCGTCGAATTTGATGCTGGGCGGCGAAGGTCGAGTGAGAATCTTGGACTTCGGATTGGCCCAAACCGAGCCATGGCAACAGGGTGCAGCGGAGATCACGACGGTAGGTCAGCTGATGGGCACGCTCGACTACATGGCCCCCGAGCAGGCCGAGCGGGGCGGGGCAGTGGACTATCGAGCCGACTTGTATGCGCTCGGCGCGACACTGTTCCGGCTGCTTACCGGCCGTGCGCCGCTGGCGGCCGCGCCGGATCTGACGCCGCTGGAAAAGCTGCGGTTGTTGGCAACGCATTCCGCTCCCAAGCTCACAACCTTGCGTCCTGACGCACCCAAGGAACTTCAGCGGGTGTTAGCCGGCCTGCTTAGTCGCGATCCCGCACTAAGACCGGCCAGTGCAAGTCATGTTGCCGAGCTGTTGGAGGGATTCGCTGATGACTCCGGGCTGCCAGCGCTTTTGCGCCGTGCAGAACACGTCGAAAAAAAAGATGCTGCGAAAGGAAACGCTGAGAAGAATCACGCCGAATTGCTGACTGGCGTCGCGCCTGCGGCAGGTTTGATCGGGGCACCAGCGGGAGCAACGGCAGAGTCAAGTGGCTCGGCCAATCGCACAGGTCGTGGTATTTGGTCTTGGATCGCCAGCGGGCTTGCAGCCGCGTTAGTGGTAGCGGGAATCATTTTCATCGTTGACACTTCGAAAGGTCAGTTGGTGATCGATTCGAAGGATGCCAACGTCCAGGTCAAGCTTCGCAAAGACGGCCAAGTCGCGAAGGAACTCACCATCACGCCCGGCCAGCATTCGACCAAGCTGTGGGGCGGCGAATACGAGATTGAGATCGATTCTGCCAGCGATCGCTTCACCGTGTCTAACCAGCAGTTTTCGATCCTGCGCGGCGACATCGTCGTTGCCACAATTCGCACTCTGCCCGACAACGCCGCCTCCGAGAAAGTCCCAGGTTCCCCCCAACCTCCTGAGCCCATCGAAGACGAACGCCTCACCGAGATCGTCTACGAAGGCGACACCCTCGACACTTGGCTGCGCCGATTGAAATTTGAGACAAGCCACAACGAGCGCGAGCGAGCACTAGGTGCGATCTACGCTTTGGCGTCACCCGATCTGAAACCTCTTATCGTCCCAGCTATCGATGACTTCATTGAGGCCAATCCGTCAGCAAGCTTGTGGGCTCGATCTATCGGAGTGCTGTACAAGGTTCACGCAGGAGACTTGCTCGCTTTCAGCAAGCACGTGGATGCTGCCGAGGGTTCGGCTCGGGAGGAGATTTCGCAATACATAGCTCGTCGCAATTGGCAGCGAAGCTTCAGTGAGCCAGTGCGCGAGTACGTGGCGCGCTGGGCGCTTACCGCGGTCAACGACTCAGAAGAATCCCCGTCCTCAGTGTTGCTTCTCGACGAGATGCTGCGGAACACCGAGTCTCGCGAGTCGACTGCGGCCACCATCCGACAGATAGTCGAGTGTGAAGCGGTGCGGCCAAGGGTCAGAGAACGTTTACTTGAACCTATCTGGTTGGGCGAGAATCGCAACGGCGGTAATTTCAACGAGACCTCGCCCGAGTTTGTTCAGGCGTCATTTGATCACGTACTATCCGTTGTTGAAGAACTGGAATTAACTGGCGCAACCAAGCAAGCGTTGCAACGACTGATCGCCATCAGCGAACGTCGCGGTGACCTGAAGGATGCTCAAGTCGAACGGCTGAAGGGCTGGTTCCGCAGTGCGATCCAGGAGATCGTGTCTGGAAACTCACCAATGAATCCTAACAACTACTCAATGACGTTGCAGAGAAGTACTGTCTACGGTTGGGAGCGGATTTGTCTGATGGTGTTGGCGGAATGCGAGCTTACCGAGGACTTGCAGGACTCGTTGGCGGAGCTCTATCGCTATCTCGGCGAATTTCCACTGGGAGCGTATGCGTCGCAGGGGCGTCTCCGAGGCGCAGCCTATGAGGCTAGCTTGTATAAGCAGGTAGGGGCGCTGCTGGGCAAATCTGAGGCAACGATCGATGGTCGGCTCAACGATATTCGAGAGAGCGATCGTCAATACCTCGGCCGCGAAGCACTCGATTCGTTGCGAAGGAACAAAGATGCGTATGAGCTATGCGAACAATTCATCTCGAAGGAGTATCCGACTGATGCAGCAAATGTGATTTTGAGCTATGTCGGCCGCGAAGGAGTTAAAAACAAAAACATCTATATGGCCTTCGGAAAGTATGCCCATATTGTTGCTCGCTCTTCTGGTGACAAGTTCTTCACGAAGCTAACGGAATTCTTCGACGAGCATCCGAACGCAGTTGGCAACCTAGATCTGTCACAGCTGCCAGAGTACGAATGCAACAGCATTGAGCACTTGCAACCATTGCTCGATTGGTCAGAGAAACAACTTGAGTTGCCACAGAACGCTGGGCATGAAGGGCAACGACAGCGCGTCGCGATCTTTTTGAGAAGCCTGCTACGAGATCGGACGGAGTTTGCTCGGCAAGCGAACTTAGAGGCAAAACCACATCATCGCCAAACCGGTGTTGTCAGCGAAGAGTGCCAAGTAGCGATCATTGAATTGCTTAAGCGGTCTTCGAAACTTGATGACGCGTTCTGGACAGGAGAACCTGCTCCGGCGAATACCGAAGGGTTGCTGCCGTTCGATCGTCCGTACCACAACGCACTGGCGGAAAAATGCATCGAAATCCTCAACCGATTAGATTCAGAGTCGAGATCACGCGCTGAAGCCTTGGTTTGCCTGAATAGTCTGCTTACGACGGGATGGGAGTCATCGTCCGAGCAGAAAAAGCAACTCACGGAGGTCCTGGAATCCGCGTTAGCTAAATTCGTCGAAAACTTCGAATCAGCGACACAACCCACAACTGTTTTCCTACCGCAAGCTGTGGCTAAGGCTGTCGCAACAGATTTCAGAATCGACCCGCTGCAACGGCGTTCAACACGTGCGAGGCGAGAGGAAATGAAAGTGTCTGAAGCGCTTCTTACGCTTCGATTGATTTCGACAATGAAACTTGCGGCAGTACAGGGAGTGAAGAGCTTGGTTGAGGGACTGCACGAACACGCAGATTCAAATCTCAGCACCTACAACTATCTCTCCAACTCGAGGTCTAGGGCCAGGTCATTGTCCGGTGGATACTTAACGCAATTGATTCACGTTCGGTCCGGTGAGCTACTGGGCAAAGACTACGGTGAATTGGAGAAGGTGCCTGACTTGCGAAAGGCAGAACTTGCTCGGGCGAAGTTCAATACGGTCGGGGTAGGGGATACGCTGGCTATCTATATTGAGACGATTTTGCCTAACAAGGGCCAGCCGCTGCCGGTGATGCAAGCCGCCAAACGTAATCCGGTTACGGGCTATCCGGTCCCAGTCAACTCCCAAGGTGAGATCGTATTGCCTCTGGTCGGTCGCATCCGTGTCGCTGGACAGAACATTGCTGACGTGCGAGCGACGATCGAACACGCTTATCGCAGCAACGAAATCCTCGACTCCCCAATTGTCTCTGCCGACGTGCTCTCCAAAGCTAATTCCGGTGAAGAGATCCGTGCGCTCACGACTACTCCGATTGTGAAGTGAGCCAGCGTTAGCCGTTGCGAGCGAAACGCAGTTACGGCATGAATCATCTTTGGGAGGAGGATTAGGTGTCGTGGTGCTGTAACTGCGCGGGGCTTGTTAGCGGCCTACAGCATGGAAGTGGACGAAGCTATGAGTCCTCCAGCCTGGTAGTTGCGCGGGACTCGTCGCCTCGTCCAC
>DNPC01000663.1:6909-7305 GCA_003501565.1 Planctomycetaceae bacterium
GACTCGTCGCCTCGTCCACTACGGTGCGCGGGACTTGCGGCTTCGTCCAATACGGTGCACGGGGAGGCTACTGCCATGGTACGTGGCCGGCGGCTTGGACGTGTTTCATGAGGGCGTTCATCATGTCGCGCATGCGCTTGGGATGCTTGGCGGAGACGTCATTTTGTTCCCGCGGGTCGTCAGCCAAGTTGTATAACTCAAATGCCTGCGTCGGAAGATTGTGAACTAGCTTCCAGTCACCCTGACGAAGTGCTTGGGCGGTCAGGCCACTGTATGCACGCCCGCCTTCGCGACGCACAAAGTATATTTCGCGGTCCGCCTGGTCTGCGGCGGGCTCGCCGAACCACTTCACAAGCGACATTCCGTCGATGTCACTTGGTGCTTCGGTTTGAGTCA
>DNPC01000050.1 GCA_003501565.1 Planctomycetaceae bacterium
GCGTCTTCTTCATCGGCAGGCGCTTCTTGTAAACTAACTCTCCGGATGTCGCCTGGTAACAGGTCAGTATCCCGCTGTTGTTACACGTGTACAGGTAGTCTCCATAGACCAGCGGCGTTGGCATATAAGGCCCGCCTTTGCTGACGCTCCAGGCTACGTGCTCGGAGGACTTTTCACGCTTTGCCAACGTCAATTCCCCCTGTGCGTCGGGGCGTATGGCGTAAATGGGCTGGATGGGGCGATACCCACTACTTACATAAATCAAACCGCCAGCTGTAAATGGAGTCGGGACAGCGATTTCACTATTGCCACCGATCGTCCAAATCTCCTGGCCGGTCATCAAATCATAAGCCCTCGCCGCCTTAGTCGCATTGGTGATGACTTGTTTACCAGTAGGCGTCTGAACTACCGTCGGCGTCGACCAGCTCGGAATCTCGTCGCGTTGCGTTCTCCACACGTCGGCACCAGTCGTTAAGTCCAGGGCAGCGATAAACGAATCATCCTGGATATCGCACTGCAAAATAACTTTATCACCATCGATTACCGGAGATGCTGCGAACTGCCATTGGTACTCACGATCGTAGAACCACCCACTGTCCAATAGCCCCAGGTCGCGCTGCCAAACAAGTTCACCATTGGGCTTATAACAATAGATGCCTTCGGAGGCGAACCAGGTGACCACATACCGACCATCCGTAGCCACCGTCGAATTCGCATGTGTCGACTTTAGGTGACGCTTGACGCTCGGAACTTTCTCACAAGCAGTTTTTTCCCACAGGACTTTTCCATCACTGGCTGACAGACACATAACGACAAATTTGTGCACCGATTCGTCATCGACGCTGGCAACGTCACCATAGAGTCCCGTTTTGATGCTGGTGTCGAACTCGCTAACGGCCGTCGTCACATAGATCCGGTCATCCCAAACGACCGGACATGAGTGTCCAAGCCCTGGGATAGGAGTTTTCCATCCGAGGTTTCTGTCGTCAGCCGCATCCCATTGCGTTGGAGGGCTTTGCCCATCGGCAATTCCACGTGCCTGGGCCCCTCGAAATTGCCCCCAGTTGGAACTTGAAAGCGCCAAATCGGCATCTCGCGACTCGATACTACTGGCCGGAAACTTGCCGTCGCTTGCAACAACATCATTAGAATTGCCAGCGGAATCTGGCAACGCCTCGGCTGCCTCCTTGGAGAGACGTTCAAACCTCTTCACTCCGGCTTCACTGCGCCGGACGACTGCGAGAACAGTGCCGTCTTGGACTACAAACTCGTAGAGCGTTTTGCCAACAGAAAACTTCTGCTGGTCTTCAGCGTACAGCCTTGTACCACGTCCCGTCGCGCCGCGTGCAGTCAAGTGTGTTTCAGTTGCACCGACACGCAGCGTCTCGCCTCGCTCTTCGCCTTCTTCGGCGGTTGCTTGATAGACACCCTGGTAGTTGTTCAGCAGATCCGCAGGGACTTCCACGCGAGGAAATCGGTCCGCGATGGTGGATGAAAGCAATTCGGAGGCTTCAGTAACCCCATCGTCGTCAGCTTTCTTCAGTCCCTGCTCAAGCGCCGAACGGGTAATGTCCTTACTTTCAGCTATCAAACGAACCAGCTCGACATCCTTCTCAGTGATCGCCTTGGGCAACGCTCGTCCCAGGTCCTTGGCTCCCGCCTTTGCGAGCGCACGAATGATCTCGAGACGATTTCGACTAATCGCCCAACTCAGCGGAGTCGCTTTGTAAAACGTATCTTGCACATTGGGATTCGCACCTGCATCTAGAAGGTACTGCACCACTTCAAGGTGCCCACGATCGGCAGCAAACGACAGAGCAGTTGCTGCATAAGGAGTAGGTGTATCTACGTCGACGCCACCCCGGACTTCAGCCATAACAGCTTCCAGATCTCCCTTTCGAGCTGCCGCCCATAGTTCCTCGGCTGATTGAGTCGGTTCTACTTCGGTCTTACCGCTGGCGCTCACTTCCTGCGCCAGCGTTGGTAACCAACTGCTGCTTCCATTAACAATAAGCGCACCCAAGAACACTGCTATGGACACCACAAATCGCTGACTGCCTGATTGCACCACTGATAACTTTCGAGAACGGGAAACCGGAATGATTTCAATATTCTACGTTGCATCCGCCGAATCCTGTTACCCCACCGATAGGCCGTTAATCAGCGATTCCTATCGAATTCGAAGCTAGGGCCGCCGCGGTTTGAGCGTTCTGTGGAACTGGGAAATCGATCCCTCACTCGGTAAAATGTAGAAGGAGACTGCGGACCCACTTGCAGAATCAATGTTGAAGACCTGATGTGATTGCCGCTTTGATCGGAAGGCGAACCAAGATGCAGAGCCCCTTTCCAGGAATGGACCCGTACCTTGAATTTGACTGGGGCGACTTCCATTCACGGATGGCCAGCGCGACCACTGAACAGCTGAACGACAGGCTGCCAGATGACCTCGCTTGTCGTTCGGAGAAACGACTCGTCGTGTGTGATCCTGAAGTAGTCAATCGCCCAATCGTTCCACATGTTGCCGTCTTCGAATTCCCCGATCCCGAGCGTTTCGCTGCAAGTGGTGACCCTACTGCAGCATTGGCCGAAGAAGTTGTGCTCAAACTCCCTCCCTACGAATTCCCTCAACACTCGCTGAACATCGTTGACCTGGGAACGGGAGGCCGAGTGATTACGACAATCGAATTCGTCTCACCGGTCAACAAAAGACCTGGTGATGGTCTGGAGAAATACCGGCAAAAGCAAAAGGAGTGCCTTCAAGCGAAAGTCAATCTGGTCGAAATTGACTTATGCCGATCAGGCGATCGAAAGCTAATTTTTCCCATAGCCAACTTGAACGAGTGGAAACACAGTACGTATGCCGCACTTGTCAATCGTGCGACACGGCCATTTGAAGCGTCGTTGTTTCGGCTTCCAATCCGAGAGAAGTTGGGCGGCATCCCTATACCGCTGCGACCGAAAGACCAAGAAGTTGTCTTGGAGCTACAGCCAATCGTGGACCACGTCTACCGCACAGGACGGTACGGCGCATTCGGACTCTACGAACGCGAATTACAACCACCACTGAATAGCGATGACGCAGAGTGGAGCAAGAGGGTTATCGAGTCAAAATAACCACAGGAAACACCTGAGACTTGCAAAAAAACCTCCTCAAAGGTGTATAAATACAAACGGCCTCTCGAAACAGGATCGAGAGGCCGCGCAACATACTCAGCAAGAC
>DNPC01000032.1 GCA_003501565.1 Planctomycetaceae bacterium
GCTAACGCCGATCGGCTAATGGGGTTTCGGCTAGGTCCTTAATTATGATCCAAGTCTCGGCAGAAGCTATGGCATCGCGAAAGTTACACTAGCCACATCTGCAGAACCGCAATTGCTCGTACGCCAAGAATCAGAATGCCGATCCAGGCGGCGAAGAAAGCGGCGACCAACACCGCAGCACTTGCGGTATCCAGAGCTTTTCCAACCGACTCATTCTCCTCGTCGCACAGCCCGCGCGCGAGGTGCTCAATCGCGGAATTCAGGTACTCGGCTGTCAGTACCAATCCGATGCATGCTAACAAGATGCACCATTCCCAACGCTGGCACCTAAGCATCGTTGCGAGAGCTACAACTCCAATCGCAATTATGAAGTGAATCGTAAAGCTGGACTGCCCAGACGCACCGTACCGTAAGCCTTTGAATGCACAGGCGAACTTTCGCGTCCAGTTGTTCATTTTCTCAATCCGCCGAAGCCTGTTCTCGATCCGCTATCCAAACACCAGTGATTCACCCACCAAGTCTTGCGAACGAGATCTCAGAGCACCCCGGGCGAACGCTTCACGTTTGATTGGGCGTATTCGCGGCGAACACGCTGCTAAAACTCAGCCGAACCGGGAGTGCGAGGGAACGGAATGCAATCTCGAATGTTGGTCATGCCTGTCGTCCACTGCACCACACGTTCAAACCCAAGCCCAAACCCCGAGTGAGGCACGGATCCAAACTTACGTAGGTCAACGTACCACCAGTACTCTTCCTCCGATAACCCCAGTTCTTTCATTCGCTCGAGCAAAACGTCCAGACGTTCTTCACGCTGAGAACCACCCACGATTTCACCAACTCCCGGAACCAACACATCCATGGCTGCAACCGTTTTGCCATCGTCATTGCATCGCATGTAGAACGGCTTAATCGATTTGGGGTAGTTGTAAAGGATGACCGGACCAGCGAAATGCTTCTCAGTCAAGAACCGCTCGTGTTCGGCCTGAAGATCCGCGCCCCAAGAAACAGGGAACTCGAAAGATTCGCCGCAGGCCTCCAAGATCTCGACGGCCTCAGTGTACGTCAAATGCTTGAATGGCGTATCGCGGACACTCTCCAGCGACTCGATAATCCCCGGCTGAATGCGTTGATCGAAGAAAGCCATATCCTCCTGGCAATCCTGCAACACGTCGGTCAGCAAGGCCTTGATAAATTCTTCCGCCAACCGCATGTTGTCCTGCAAGTCAAAGAATGCGGCTTCGGGCTCAATCATCCAAAATTCGGACAAGTGCCTGGTCGTATTCGAATTCTCTGCTCGGAACGTCGGACCGAACGTATAGCAGCGCCCAAGCGAGGTTGCGTAGATCTCAGCTTCTAGTTGCCCCGATACGGTCAGGTAAGAGCTCTTGCCAAAGAAATCGCGGCTGTAGTCAACCTTGCCTCCACTACCCGCAATTTTTTCGATGGGCAGCGTCGTGACGCGGAACATTTGGCCCGCACCCTCACAATCACTGGCCGTGATAATGGGCGTGTTGACGTAGTAGAACCCCTTCTCCTGAAAGAACTGATGGACCGAATAAGCCAATCGGTTCCGCAGCCGTGTCACGGCGCCAAACGAATTTGTGCGCGGCCGCAGGTGTGCCCATTCACGGAGTTTTTCGAAGGAGTGCCTCTTCTTCTGCAGTGGGTAGTCCGCCGGTGCATCTCCGAGCACTCGCAAACTACTGGCTGCAAGCTCTGTCGATTGCCCCTTTCCTTGCGAGGCCTTTAGTTCACCAGATGCAACAATTGAGCTGCCAACTGACAAAGTGAGGATATCCGCTTCGTAGTTGGGCAAGGATTGGTCCGCAATTATCTGGACGTTCCCGAAACAGCTTCCGTCATTCAGCTCAATAAAGCTGAACCCGCCTTTGCTATCACGCCGGGTTCGGACCCAACCGCGCAATTCGACTTGCTCGCCTACTCGCCCTGCGTCACGTGCCTCGTCGACACTAATCCACGTTGCATCAGTCATCATTACTGCTTAACAATAAAAATTACCGAAAATCAGCGCTCACCCTAAAGGCCAGCTTCTGCCAGGTAACGCTCGGAGTCCAAGGCCGCCATACATCCGGTTCCAGCGGAGGTTATCGCCTGACGATAATAGTCATCGGCCACATCCCCTGCGGCGAAGACGCCCTGGACGCTGGTCTCAGTACGAAACGGTTTGGTCCACTGGATGTAGCCAGACGAGTTCATATCCAACTTGCCAGCCAGGAAGCCCGTGTTCGGCGTGTGGCCGATCGCGACGAACATTCCCTTCACATCAAGCTCTGTGGTGGAATCGTCAATCGTGCTACTCAGTTTCAATCCAGTAACCCGCTCTTCGTCACCGAGTACCTCTTCGACAACACTGTTCCACAAGATCTCGATATTCGGATGCGACTTGGCACGATCGGCCATTACTTTCGACGCACGTAGCTCGTCACGCCGGTGCACAAGATAGATCTTGTCCGCTCCATCCAGATTTGCAAGGTATGAGGCCTCTTCGACCGCCGTGTCGCCACCGCCAATAACGGCCAATGGCTGACGCCGATACATCGGGAGAGCTCCATCGCACACCGCACAAGCGCTGACCCCCTTGTTCTTGTACTTCTCTTCGGATTCCAACCCCAAGTAATTGGCCCGCGCTCCCGTTGCGATGATGACGGTCCGCGCCTTAACCGGCTCACCGCTGGCAGGAATGATGGTATGCACGTCACCGGAGAAATCGACATCGACGATGTCGTCGCCGACAACTCGAGTGCCGAAGTTCAACGCCTGCTGCTTCATCAATTCCATGAGTTCAACCCCCTGCACGGCATAATGGGGCTGACCGTCTTTTTCGTGACCTTTTGGCACTGGCGGCAAGTTGTAGTGGCGATCCGAATCAACGGCACTTTCAACAAATGCGCGGATGTTTCCAGCCGGAAAGCCCGCGTAGTTTTCAACTTCCGTCGTGAATGCCAGCTGTCCCAACGGAATCATCTCGGGCTTGGTCGTGCCTTCGAATAGCAGTGGCTTCAGGTTGGCTCGAGCAGCGTAGATGGCCGCGGACCAGCCGGCAGGGCCACTTCCTATGATCACGGTCCTTTCAATGTCGCTCATGTCTCAGCTTCCTTACGTAGTCGTTTGTTCGAATTCAGTGCGTCAGTTATAGGACGCCCCAAGGGAACTCTGCTTACAAAGCCAGCCCGAGGGAGTGTGCACCGGATTTTCGCTGGTTGTGTGGAATGACCTTCCAGCAAATTAATATTTCTGCGTTTTCGCCAGGATTATATGGCCCCACCAAACTCCCCAACAGGTGGCCTAGAAGAGAGGGCCAAGCGAAAGCCGGCTGGACGCCTGCTTCAAATGACGTCAGCGGTCAAAAGCTCGGATTGCACCGCGATGCCCGATTCGGCAAGATGGTAAATCGAGTAGTAATACGCTTCGGAAATTTGCGATATTTCAGCGGTTTTGCGCACAACAGCTGCGCCGTTCGCGTCAGGTGAACATATGAAGATGCGTCAAATAAGCTTGGTTTGGTTCAGTTCACTTCTAGCCCTCGGGACACTTTCGATGGCGCAAGATCAGTCTAGCGAGTCAAACGATGTCGACACTCCCGGCACGAGCTCGCAACAGTCCGTCTCCAACAACACGCAAGTGTCCAACACCGAAGCCGGCTCGCGCGCGGTCGCGATGCCTAATCTGCCCTTTCCAACTTTGGGCGGAAAGCAGTTTTGGACCGACCGACGTTGGCGGGCAGGCTGGCGAATTCAACAGAACGCTGTCAGCGGGCACTTCCGCTTGATCAGCCCCGCAAACCTTCGATTCGCGTGGGGAAATCTAAGTGCCTGCGAGAAATCGCTCAACGAGCATGTGCCTTCATCCGAGTTTAAGGCTTCTACAGCGGTTATTTTGCTGCATGGTTTGAGTCGCAGTACGTCATCCATGGTTGGATTGGGCAAAGCCATCGACAGGGAAGCAGACTGCCAAGTGGTGTATTTCGAGTACGCAAGCACTCGGGCCTCGATCGCCCATCACGCGGCCGCTCTTCGGGAAGTGGTGTCTAGCTTGCCCAAAGGCAAACAGATCTGTTTCGTCGGCCATAGCATGGGCAACATCGTCGTACGCCATGCAATTGCTGATTGGCAACGCACCAAGGATCAACAAACACTCGACCGGCTCGGCAGCGTTGTCATGCTTGGACCTCCCAACCAAGGGGCGTCGATCGCCCGAGAGCTTGGAAAACTGGGCTTGTTCAAAGTCATCACCGGGGACGGCGGAATGGAGCTCGGACCAGGCTGGGCAGGGCTCGAGCAGCACCTCGCTGTCCCGCCATGTCCATTCGGAATCGTCGCGGGACGATTGCCCAGTTACATCTCAAATCCGCTGGTCGGCGAAGAAGGTGATTTTGTAGTCGGCGTAGAAGAGGCTCGGCTGGAGGGCGCTGCCGATTTCTTAGAAGTGCCACGAATGCACTCGTTCCTGATGGATGACCCAGAAGTCCAGAGAGCAACCATCCACTTCCTGCATTCCCATCGTTTCCATTCCAAGCAAAAAGAAGCTGAAGCCGAAACCGAAACTGGACGAGTATCGAATGTGGATTGAATGGCGGACAAGTACCCGCCTTTCTCTAGAAACACACCACGTGCCGACGCGTTCTATGTCAGCACGTGGTAATTTCCATCAAGAGCATGCTCCTGTGAGACTCTACTAAGCAGGACCAACTACACCAGCAGGTCCACGCCACGGAGACGTGCATGACCATTGGAAACGAGCACGTCAGTGGATTCGACGGCTTCTCCCTCTTCCAT
>DNPC01000359.1 GCA_003501565.1 Planctomycetaceae bacterium
ACGGATGGTCGCTGGCCGTCTTCTGCGGAGATCTTGGGAAACACTACCAGGCAGCACTCGAAAACCAAACTACCAACCTGACCGCTGCCGCCCAATACCCTCAGTACGCTGCCGCAATGGCTGAATACGGTGCCAGCGATCGACACGGTAAAGACGTCCATTACTGGGTTGAACGCTATCCAGGCGCGCTACCTGTCGTTGAACTGCCGACTGAATTCCCAAGACGTGAACTGCGCACATATCCCAGTAAGCGTTTCGATCAGTATTTCGAACCCGCCGTTGTTGAGAAGGTAAGGAAACTGGGCGCTAAGCAGGGTTGCAGCCTTTTCAACACGTTTTTTGCTGCCTTCAACGCCTACATTGGGCGAATCAGCAATTCATCCGACGTGGTCGTCGGCGTACCGTCGGCAGGTCAAGCTGCGACGGAGATGCCCGACTTGATTGGGTTTTGCGTCAACACGCTGCCCGTTCGCAGCCAACTGGACTTCTCACAACCGTTCACGAATCTGCTTTCCCAAGTTCGTTCAAATTTGCTGGACGCGTTCGATCACCAACGACTTTCGTTCGGAGAGTTGTTGCGCGAATTAGCGCCGCCGCGCGACCCCAGCCGCCCGCCACTGGTGTCCATCTCATTTAACTTGGATCCGACGATCGATACTTCGGAGATGGGATTCGACGGCATCGATGTGAACGTACGTGTGGAACCACGCTGTTTCGAACAGATGGACTGGTTCATCAATGGCGTAATCCAGGATGACCAGAGCGTCGAACTTCAGATTCAATACAACAGTGATCTCTACTCTGAAACTGCAATCCGTTTTTACTTCGAAGGCTTCGCGACCTTTCTAGAAGAATTGGTAACATCCCCAGAACGACCGGTTTCCAGCTGTAATCTGATGAGCGTGCCACAACGGCAGCAACTGCTTGTCGACTGGAACAACACTGACTTGGAAATTCCAGATTGCACCAGCCTGCATCAGCTTTTTTCGCATCAGGCCGCCAAGACCCCGGATGCGATTGCAGTAGAACATCGCGGTAGTCGACTAACCTATGCAGAAGTAGACCAGCGCAGCAATCAAATCGCCCACTTTCTAGCCAGCCAAGGAATCGTACCGGGTGATCTGGTAGGCATCTGCGTGGAACGCAGCGAAGACATGCTAGTCACCCTGTATGGCATTCTGAAGTCGGGTGCCGGATACGTACCACTTGATCCCGGTTATCCCGCAGACCGACTCGAGTACATGTGCCAGCACTCAAACCTCAAGCTGGTAGTCACCCAAGATAAACTGACCGAAACAGTTGCCAAATTCGGGAAGCCGCTCATCGCGATCGACGCGAACCAAAGCGAGTTTTCGAAGCTTCCAATTGCGAGTCCTAACACGATCCAGGAAACCTCACCAGGAGATATTTGTTACGTCATTTATACCTCGGGTTCCACCGGAAAACCGAAGGGCGTCCAAGTTCCGCATGGTGCCGTCGTCAACTTTTTGGCCACCATGCAGGCTTCGCCAGGATTCGGGCCGAGCGATTCGATCCTAGCAGTCACCACGCTCTCGTTCGATATCGCCGTCCTTGAACTGTACCTGCCGACCGTTTCAGGCGGCCGGACTGTAATCCTTGATAGCCTCACTGCCACGGACGGAGCAGGCCTGGCTCAAGCCCTTGATCGGCATAACATCTCATTACTTCAAGCGACGCCCACCACGTGGCGATTGCTGATCGAATCGGGCTGGCAAGGAAGGGCTGGTCTGAAAGCACTGTGTGGTGGAGAGCCAATGCCAAACGACATCGTCGCGCCTCTGCTCGAGCGGTGCGATGAACTTTGGAACATGTATGGGCCTACGGAAACTACAGTTTGGTCCGCCGTGCACCAAATTGTCGATGCGAATTCACCGATTTTGATCGGGCGACCGGTCGGCAACACGCAGATTTTCATCCTTGACGAAAACGCTCGAGAAGTCCCACTGGGTTGCGAAGGCGAACTGCACATCGGTGGAGCTGGCGTAACCTTGGGGTACCGCAGCCGCCCCGAGTTGACCGATGAACGGTTCATCAATAACCCCTACAGCAACCCTTTCACCGATTACGTCAGTCGCAAGCTTTACAAGACTGGCGACATTGCCAAAATCCGATTCGACGGGCAGCTTGAATTCCTACGCCGAAATGACAAACAAGTCAAAGTCCGGGGATTCCGAATTGAGCTCGGTGAGATCGAGCAAACACTAGACAGTCACGCCGGTGTACGCCAAAACGTTGTCGTCGTGCGTGAAGACGCACCGGGCGACACTCGGTTGGTCGCTTACATCGTGCCCAATGGCGAAGCACCCTCGACCTCGCAATTACGCGAACATCTGCGTGACACTCTTCCAAATTACATGGTTCCGCAGCACTTTGTAGTTCTCGACATTTTCCCACAAACGAACAATGGGAAGATTGACTACAAGCAGTTGCCTGCGCCGAGCATTGACGAAAGCTCCGCTCACCAGGAAGATCGCCAGCTTCCCACTAGTGCGGCGGAGGCTTACATACTCAAGGCGTGTACCGAACACTTGGGACATAACGATGTGTTCATGGATGACACGTTCTTTGACGTAGGTGGACACTCCATGTTGGTGATGCAAATCATTGTTCAAGTCGAACGGGATACGCAGATACGACTCGGCCCGCAAGACTTTTTAGTCAATACCATCAGCCAACTCGCCGCCAAGATCACACAATCTGACTACTTTAGCGACGCCGACGCAGCCAAACCTCTTCCCGAGTCGCTGCAAACACCAACCCAGGTAATCGATCCTGTTCCGGATTCAAAACCGGCGGTTCTTCAACCTACAAACAACGACCATCTACTGACGAAACTCAAGAGGTTCTGGAACTGATGATTGCAGATTTCTTTGGGCCTTCAAACCGGCAATTGCTGGGAGTTAACTATCCGCCACGCGGTGACGTTGGCGATAGGGCAGTATTGATTTGCCCACCAATCGGACAAGAGTACGTCCGCACCTACTGGGCGCTGGGGCTACTTTGTAACCAACTTGCTCGCAAGAACATCTATGCGATGCGTTTGGACTACCGCGGCCACGGCGATTCATTTGGCAAAACTCACGACGTCAATTCGATTGAGGACTGGAAACTCGACATCGAATCAGCCATCCAGAAATTGAAGGCGGACTCCGGATGTCGATCAGTGATGCTGGTGGGACTACGGTTTGGTGCTAGTTTGGCCGCCGAAGTTGCGGCTGAGAACTATGACGTGAACTCCCTGGTCGCCTGGGAACCTGTCTTTCGCGGTGATCAATACCTGGCCGAACTCAGGCTCATCCACAAGAACATGCTGGACCTGTGGTACAAACCAGTCTCGACGATCAAAGACCCTGACCACGAAGAACTACTAGGCTCGCTCTACACATCCACATTGCTTTCTGAGATTGCTCTCTGGCGACTCGAACTGGATTCCCTCTTGGTGCCTCAGTTGGTGTTGAGCCGTGAGGAGCGAGCACCCGACAACCGTCCCGCCTGGCAACGCAACCTAGTGATCGATGACGAAGACTCGTGGAAGAAACTCGTCGAATTGGAAGTGGCCTGGTTGCGACCTCATACAACACAGCAGGTGGTAGCCGGCATTGTCGACATGTTTGATCGGCTGGATCTCAACGAACTGCTGGGCAACTCGCGGGACACGCTGATAGGAGCCGAATCATGATGCAGCAAGTTCTACGTTTCGGCCCCAACGAAAGCCTGACGGGCATACTGAGCCAACCTGTACAAGGAAATTTATCCGAATTACCTGCAGCCGTGATCCTAAACGCGGGGGTCGTTCATCGCAGTGGACCATTCCGCTTGCATCTGGATTTGGCTGAGCAACTTGCTGAAAACGGGTTTAGCTCGCTACGGCTCGATTT
>DNPC01000315.1 GCA_003501565.1 Planctomycetaceae bacterium
TCCAACGACTATGACGCGAGCATCCGACTAGATGAGGTGCGATGGGGCGGCGTCCGTCGCGATGGCATCCCGCCACTGAAAAATCCAGAAACCGTTCCAGCCGACCAAGCCAACTACTTGGCAGACAGTGATATCGTATTCGGTGTAGAGTTCGGCGGTGAAGCTAGGGCGTATCCGAAACGGATTCTAGCTTGGCATGAAATGGTAAAAGATGTTGTTGGTGGCCAGTCAATCAATGGCGTCTATTGCACACTGTGCGGTTCGATGATTGTCTACGACACCAAGATCGGCGACAAACACTTTGAACTTGGTACAAGTGGATTTCTGTACCGAAGCAACAAGTTGATGTATGACCATGAGACGAAGTCAATGTGGTCGACGATTTCTGGATCACCGGTCATCGGGCCTCTCGTAGGTGAAGACCTTACGCTCAAACCCCTTTACGTAGTGACTACGACTTGGGGGGAATGGAAACTAAGGCATCCGAATACCGATGTACTCACTCTGAACACCGGCCACCGGCGCGACTACGGAGAAGGCGTTGCGTATCGCAAATATTTCGCGACTGACCGACTGATGTTCACCGTCCCAAAATTAGATCGCCGTCTCAAGAATAAGGACTCGGTGTTCACACTGCGAATCGATGAGGAAAAGCCGATCGCTATCTCAGTTGACTTTCTTCGGTCCAACACAATCTACCATCACAAAGCGGAAAACCTGGAATTGGTCGTGCTCACCGACTCCGGTGGAGCCAATCGAGCGTATGAGAGTGGCGGTCTGCGGTTCAAGCTGTGGATCGATGACCGTGCCATTGAGACCACCGACGGAGAACAGTTTGCGGTTACCGAGGACGCTCTCGTTTCACGGCAGAAAAAGAAACGTACGCTCAAGCGGCTTCCCGCACACCGCGCGTTCTGGTTCGGATGGTACGCAGCGCATCCGGATACCGAATTGATCAAGTAGCCCTCATCTTTGACAGACGTTCCGCGCCAGAAACTCATGTCTATGCGTAGGTCGTAGTTAGCCCGGTTTCTCCTCCGCCAATCGCCTAGCCGCGACCGTGTAGAGGCATTTTGCTGGCCATGATGGTCATGAATGGGACATTAACGCTGTGGGGCAGAAGAGCCAATTGGACGATTGCAGCAGCGACGTGACGGACATCCATTGTTGGTTCTGGGCGGATGCTGCCGTCGGCTTGAGGGACTCCGGAAGTCATGGCTGCCGCCATCTCGGTCAGAGCGTTCCCGATATCAATCTGCACGCAGTTGATGTCGTACTTGCGACCGTCTAGTTCGGTCGACTTTGTCAGCCCATTCACCGCATGTTTTGTAGCCGTATAGGCGATCGAGTCTGGTCGCGGTGATTGCGCGGAAACTGACCCGTTATTGATGATCCGGCCTCCTTGGGGGTTCTGCAACTTCATGATTCGAACCGCTTCCCGAATGCAAAGGAACATACCCGTCAAATTGGTATCGACGACGCGCTGCCAGTCAGCAAGCTTGATGTCCTCGACCGGCGTCGCAGGTAAATTGACTCCTGCATTGTTGAATAGCACATCCAGTCGCCCGAAACGCTCAACAACCTTTCGGAAGCAATCTTTGACGTCCTGTTCATCCGTTACGCTGCCAGGAATAATCAGAGCTTCACCGCGTGTTTCGGGTGGGACCGTAGCTTGGCCAGCCAACAACATCGTTTCCTCAAGGGACTCTTGAGTACGGCCCATCAGTCCGACGGAAAAACCTCTTGCCAGCATCGCGAGCGCAGTCGCTCGGCCGATTCCCGATCCAGCGCCAGTCACAATCGCCACAATTCGAGAGTCAGTACTATCTTCCAGCATCGAAGTTCATTTTTCCAGTATTGAAATTCTTGTTGCTATGCGAATCGCAGTCGGTCGCCAGTAATAGGTCCCCTCAGCGCAATCCGAGCTACTGCCCGGAAACGCTCGCTCGACAGACGAACTAACAACGCACGTAGGCCCACGCGCTGTGGCCAGTTGCCTCCTTGCCTTCCGCGTCCTATTCATTCCCCATAACTAAGCGATGCTACCGAAGTAAGCAACAAGCACAACCTACCAACGGGCACCACGGGAGGGCGGTGCCGCGAGTACGTGGCTTGCTAGCCGCCATGTGCTCGGGCGTCGGCGTCAGGAAATAACATTCGCCTCATACGCTTTATGTGGGATTTGCCGGGCGTTAGTTTCGCGAGCTTCTCAATTTGACGCCGGGCGCGAAGATGCGCTGTTGATAGCCTCGATCGAGAATAGACGCCTTCGTAACTCTCGGTGACGACGTTGCATAACTTCCATTTGTAAGGCAATTCACCGTAACCGAAATCAATTTTGGAAACGTTCTCTTGTACAGATCGGTTGATGATTTCGAGAAACAACGCGGTACCTGGAGAGTAAATCGAGAATTCTGGTCTGTACACTGGAAACCAATAATGCAGGAGCGAGCCTTCCCGGATTCCGTAGTGCCCTGCAACTAACTGGTCGCCCGCATACAGAATGCTTAACTGCAGTCGCGGATCAGACTGTTGGTCAAGCAAGCGATGCATCAGTCTCCGGACCCAAGGAATCGAAAATTTGTCGAAGATGTGGGTCCGCTTGTACTGTTCGCTCTTCAGGTTGATTAACTGATCCAAGATTTCATGATCTTTACAATCAAAATCGAGCCGAAGACTGCCTAGCTCGCGCTTTAGCTTATTGGATTTCTGCCGCTGTTTCGCGATCGTCTTACTGTGTGACCGGAGCCAATCGCTATACGTACCGTTCTCAACGGACAGGTCGCACAAAAAGGACTTCGAAGAGCCAAAAGTTTCGAACCTGGGAAGAACTGGATTCGGATCAGCATGAGCGACGAAGGTCGTAACACCAGCAGCGCTGAGCAAGCTGTTGAAGTCAACATTTCGAGCATCGCCAATAAAGCCGTGCGCGTCGTTGATCATTCGGCATACCGGGTATCCGGATTGCCCTGCGCGCTCAAAGGGCAGAACCCCGACAACACGTTCGTGCTCGCTGGCGATGACTACTTGCGTTTGGGGACGTTCTGGAGCCGCGATTTTGATGAAGCGTCGCGAAAAGAATGGGCTGTAGTACTCCGGTCGCGACGCACGAATCGCGTCCCACTGACCTTCCACGGTCGGGCAAATATCACCTATGTCGAAGAGTGAGTAGTCCATGATTCGGGCGGCAGATCTATTCACTTAGGCAGAGCAAACAGATGCACACGATCAGTAATATCCTTTGCTGATACGTTTTCGACTGGATGCGGCGGCTCCATTCCATCAGCTTGTATCCAGACTTGGTATTCGTCAAGATCGAGCAAATCCAATACACCTTGGACGGATGCGTTGTACAACGGCAGTTCAGCGGTGTGAATTTCGAGGAATATTTTCGGACGAGTTGCTAAGGTGTCAGCCGCGCCCTGCAGGACATCAAACTCAAACCCTTCGACGTCAATCTTGAGAACATTCGGCAGTATGCCGGTGTCAGCGACATACTGATCAACGGTGATCGTTGGAACGTCAAACACGCCGTAGATCCGATTCAAAAGTCGCTTCGAGAAGATCGACTTTCGATTGAGCTTGGGGACGACCGAACCGTTCGACTTTCCGTAAACTCGCGTTGTGCCGAGCGTCGCAGATAGGGCCGCCCAATTCGTTGTCACATTCTGGCAATTGTTAGCTTTCAGGTTCCGTTCCAGAACATCAAAGTTAGTCTTGTTTGGCTCGAATGCATGCACGCTACCTTTTCCGGTAGCCAGAAATCGCGACAACTGAAGCGTAGTCCAGCCATGATGTGCCCCACATTCGAAGACAACATCCGAGTCGCAGATGACGTGGTCAAACAGAAACGCGAGTTCATTAAGACCGCTTTGAAAGTGAACTTTCGATTCGGCACTGCCTTCGGAATACCAAACTTCGGCGGACGGATCGCTAATCCAGAATTGGTACGAGTTTCCGAACGAGGCTTTGTCCACCCAGTAGGGGCTGAATTTGGAGGAACCGCAAAGCTCCCGAACTTTGCCCAGCAGACTAGTCGTGCCACTTTTCACAGTTGACTACTTCTCGGTTACGCCCAGATAGGGCGGATTCTGTTTCACTATCCGCAAACTTGTTCGTTGATGTGTGGGGACTAACAGTCAAATCCTTCCCATTCGGAACCGCTCTGAGCAAACAAGCCCCCAAATTGCTCCGGATTACGGACCACCCCGCACATTCTAATTGTTGCCATCATCCTGTTGCCAGAAATTTCAGGGATGCTTGGGTTTTGTGCGAAATCGCGATTCTGCTGTTTCGGTAATGTCAAATCGCCGGAGAATGAGAGCCAGCGGGATGCTAGGCCAGAGGACGCCTGAGTTGACAGGGTCGCCGAGTAGAATTCTCGGCAGAATCCCAATTGCAGGATCTGTAGGCGCAAAAAACGGTTGCACCGCTTCGTCTCCGATGTAGTTTGCTATTCTTCGCGAACTGCGGGCTCTTCGCGTCTCAATTGTCGTCGGATGAGCATTCCAATGGTTTGGCCTTGGACGAGAATCGAGAACACGACAACTGTGTAGCAAATCGCGAGAATCGTATCGCGATATCCGGTAGCGTCTTCGGGAATCGAGCTTGGGATCGAAAGTGCGAGAGCCACAGAAATCCCGCCTCGCAAACCACCCCAGGTCAGAATAGAAACGATGCCAGGTGGAAACTCTTGGCTACGCCTGAGCAGCTGAACAGGAAACCAAACGCTGATCCATCGGGCCAGGAGTACAAGCGGGATGATGATAAGCCCGGCGGTCAGTACTTTGAGATTGAATGAGATGATCAGAATCTCGAGGCCGATCAGGACGAAGAGCACGGCGTTCAGTATTTCGTCAATCAGTTCCCAAAAATCATCCAAGTGCTTTTGCGTCTCGGGGCTCATCGCGTGCTCGCGCCCGTGATTACCTAGCATGAGTCCTGCGATGACCATGGCGATCGGGCCAGAAATGTGCATCGCCATCGCTGCGGCGTATCCACCAGCGGCGACCGCGAGAGATATCAAGATCTCTACCTGATAGTTGTTCGTCCCACGCAGCATGTAGAATGCGACTAGACCAATCAGGAAACCAAATCCTCCGCCACCCAGCACCTCATAAACGAATAGATAGCTTAGGTGTTGGAGATCGAATTCATGTTTCCCAGTAGCGATTTCCAGCAGGCCGAGAAAAACAACCACTCCTACGCCGTCATTGAACAGAGATTCACCGGAGATCTTGGCCGCTAGTTCGCGCGGCGCTCCAGCTTGTTTTAGGATTCCGAGAACCGCGATCGGGTCCGTCGGTGAAATCAACGATCCGAACAACAGGCAAAAGATGAATGGCAGTTCGATCCCCAGCCAACGCATCACCAGCCAAGTGAGTAAGCCGACAATCAGTGTGCAGCTCACCACGCCTACGGTAGCGAGCATACCGATTATCCATCGCTGTTTGGCCAGATCGACTAAGTCGATGTGCAATGCACCGGCAAAGAGCAGGAAACCAAGCATGCCCTGCAAGACGGTGTCATCGAAGTCGATCTTGGCGACCCAAGCTCGCGCGACCTCAGATATTCCCGGCATCCAATAGCCTGCGACGATCACCACTAACGACAGCGCAAGCGAAAGCGTCATTAGTCCAATCGTAGGCGGCATTCGCAATAAATGATGATTTAGGTAAGCCAGGACTGCGGCAAGCGTAAGTAGTCCGGCAGCAATCTGAAACAGCTCCATAGTTGGCTCTGCTTAGTCTTTCAAAGAGGTAGTGGCGGAAGCAGCGGTGTAGTCGGTCGCAATCGCTTGAGACTCCAAGTCGGTAATTTCTGCGAGCAATCTGTTGTATTTCTCCGAGTGCCATTCGGCGTAGTTCAAGTTCTTGTATAGTCCAGTGAGTCGCGTGAAGAAGCTCCTTATTTCGGCGTTGCTGGTAAACTGGTAGTCGCGGCTGATGAGACGTTGGATCAAATCGAACGATTCCTTTTGACGTTCTAGTGGGATCGAAACGTCAACAGGGTCAAAGGCATCCTGTTGCAAGTAAACCATGTCGACAAAGGTGGCTTTTTGATAATCCAGGTAGTCGTCCAGGGTAACGCCTTCTTCGCCCGTAACTTGCATCATCTGGTAGACAGCCTCGCCCCGGTGCAAGAGATCATGAGTCTGTTTAACCACCGTGGTCCACTCAGGAGCCATCGTTTTCGCGAGTTCTGGGCTGAGTTGATCTAGATAACGCGACCAGGACATCAGGGGATCGATCGCAGGGTAGAACCGCTTGTAGGCGCGATCGGAGGAAAGCCCCAGGAAACACTTCACAGCACCAAGCGTCGACTGAGTCACGGGCTCCTCAAAATTCCCACCGGCCGGTGAAACGGTGCCGATCATGGTCAGGCTACCCGTATCGCCATCACTGGTTCGGATGACGCCCGCTCGTTCGTAGAGCCCCTTGATGGACGAATCTAGATATGCTGGGAACGCTTCTTCACCGGGAATCTCTTCCAATCGCCCTGACGTCTCGCGCATTGCTTGTGCCCATCTCGACGTCGAATCTGCGATTAACAACACGTTTAGGCCCATCTGCCGGTAGTATTCACCGATCGTAATGCCCATATAGATCGACGCTTCTCGAGCGGCTACCGGCATTGACGACGTGTTGCAGATGATGATCGTTCGGTCAATCAACTTTCCGCCGCTACGTGGATCTTCCATGGTCGAGAATTCGTGTACCGTCTCCAGCACCTCACCGGCCCGTTCACCGCAGGCGACCACAATGACGATGTCAACTGCACAGTAGCGAGCAATCAGGCCCTGCAGCACGGTCTTGCCCGCTCCGAATGGGCCTGGAATGCAAGCCGTCCCGCCTCGAGCGATGGGAAAGAACGTGTCAATCAACCGAATCGTCGTTGTCAGTACATCGGCAGGAAAAAGCCGTTCAACGGTTCTGCTTCTGAGTAGCTTTGCGGGCAGCGGGTTGCGGACTGGCCAC
>DNPC01000528.1 GCA_003501565.1 Planctomycetaceae bacterium
GGCGGCGGGTTGATGGCAAGGCTCCCGTGACGGCCATTGCACGATGTCCGGGGAAATGCTTAGCAGATTGCCTTGCCTCGGAACGACTTGCCGCATCAGCGGATTCGCTAGCAGGCGCCACGTTCTGTGAGCCGGACAGTTTGCCAGCTGTTTCGGTGGGAGTCGTTTGGGCAGTGCGATTTGATTCCGAGCCCGGGTGACGCTGCAAAAACGGTAGAGCAAGGGTACTGCCACCCGCTAGAACGAGCGCAGCAACGGCCCGAGGGCCGGGTTTGATTGTGTTTCCTGACATGGCACTTTCGAGCAAACTTGCTCAAGCAGACCGCCGTGCCACTTCCATGCGAAAAGCGGTTTTAAGGTTGCTATGCTAGCGGACCTTCGCCAGCGAAACCGAAAAACGTTAGGTGCTGCTGTGCTCAAAAGCAAATGAACGACAAACAGTCACAGAACCGTTCATCGGCATCGCCTTAGCCGAACTTGAGCAAATCCACGGGAATTGCTTTGATAAGTCAGGACTATGTCTTGGGGTGGGACCAGTGAAGAGTTTCATTCACCCGAAGAAAGGTTGGCAGAATGGTTCATTCGGGTCGAAAGAACCATTCGATTTTGCCAACGACTTTGGGAACTACTTTTCGTCCGCGGAGTACTCAGGCAGTTTGCGACCTGGTGTCCACGGGGCGTTGAGTTCGTCGATTCGCTTTAGGAGCTTCGGTACATCTTTGTAGACAACCTTTCGGATGTCACCTTCAATCTCGCCGTACAGCTCCGCAGCGATCGCTAATTGCTCACGATGCGTTTCGGTCGGTCCCTCGGTACTACCAAGTGCCCCGAAGGCTGCATTGTTCACACGACTGAGCAGGCCAGGCATTGAATCTTCGTTCCGCCGCGCTCGTGTTCGATCTCCCGAGAGCACTTCATTGAGATCAAGGATCTGGATCTGCAGCGCACGGATGTCCTTCCAGAGCGTCGCCGGCACCTCAGGGCTCGATTGAACGAGACGCTCCGCCGCAGCAAGCTGCTCATCCGCCTCATCTAGCAACTGGCCAGCCGCACTGGTGATTTCCGCGAGTTTTGAGGCCTCGCGACAGAAATCCATGATGGCTACCTGATCGATCTCGAGAGTATCATCGAACATCAGCGGTTCAATCTCAAACGATTTTGGAGCGACGACTTCGCTTACTTCGCCGTCCACCATCTGGTGGATGCTGGCCGTGTAAATCCCTGGTATGGCAACGGGACCGCCCCGACGCCCCATCGAAACGCGGTAGTCCCAAACCACGCTCGACATGCCTTTGCCGGATGATGCGGAGAGCTTCCGAACAACGTTGCCGCTCGAATCGCGAATCTCAATCCACCTTCTTGGTGCGACCTCTCGGTCTTCAGCCTTCAGGTCTTCCCAGCTTGGATAGTTCACGTCCTTGTTCGCTGCCTTGAGTTTGGCATCGCTGGATTTACGCTCGGATTGCTTCGTGCGTAAAGACTCTGATAGGTGGTAACGAATAGTGACACCTAAGGGAGGATTCGAGGCAGTGTAGAAATTAGCGCCTTGGAAACCGCGGCTGCCAGAACCAAGTGGCGTGATACGACGATACATTTTGCCCGTCGCGACATCGAAAATCTGATCGGATTTCTTGGTTTCCGCATCTAGACTCCTCAGCATGCTGTAGTCATCCAGGATGTAGAATCCGCGCCCAAACGTCGCCAACACCAGTGCGTCGGCCTCGGACTGAATCTCAATATCACGGACAGCGATGGTGGGAAGGCCAGAGCCCAGCTCGATCCACTTTTCGCCCCCATTGGGCGTAAAGAAGCAACCAAATTCTGTGCCACAGAAAAGAAGGTCCGGGTTCTCATGGTCCTGCTGGATCGCATAAACACTTCCACGCTCCGGTAAGTTTCCAGAGATGTCTTTCCAAGTGTTTCCACGGTCCGTGCTTTTGACAATGTAAGGCCGGAAGTCCCCGCGTTTGTGGTTGTTCACTGCTACGTAAACGGTATCGTCGTCATGCAAGTCAGCTTCGATGTCGTTGATATAGCCAAACTCCGGCACGTCGCAACCTTCGAAAGTTGGGACTTCCCGCCACGACTCTCCCCCGTCTTCGCTCACCTGAAACATCCCATCGTCTGCACCGCTGTACAAAAGGCCTTCGATGCGTGGGGATTCGTCGATGGAGACGATGGTGCCGTAGAGGCTGGTGGAAGCATTCTTGGCAACAGCATCAACGCCCCAAACTCGCCCCATAACCTTGAGCTTGTTTCGATCGATCTGGCGCGTCAAATCACCACTGATTGGGCGCCACGAACTCCCACGATCATCGGACTGGAATATCATCTGGGACGTATAGTAGATTCGCTCGGAATCGTGCGGCGAGATCAACAGGGCACTGTCCCAATTCCAACGCAGTGGCGGGCCATCTTTCGATTCGCGTGGTTTGATGTCGACCCGCTCACCGCTCTTGCGGTTGTAGCGAACGAGACCACCATACTGCCACTGAGAATAGATCGTGTCGGGGTCGTTG
>DNPC01000848.1 GCA_003501565.1 Planctomycetaceae bacterium
GTCAATCCGCCAATCCAAAGAGAACTGCGAGCCCAGATACGTTTCTGCGGCGCGAGTTCGATTAGAAACTCGGGTTGAGCAAGCGTTGCACTGACTGCCCAGGCTACCAACCCAATCAGAATAAACACGACACTACTTGGGGTCGTCTTGAGTTCCGTGCACAGCCGCAGACCCAACATTCCGATCAAAACGGACAGAGTTGCTTTGACCACGGCGGGTCCACTCCACCCCAACTGGTTCATGCTCCAGTTATCTAGCGCCAGCGAGAACAGGTAGATGATTCCTGTGGAAGCCTCGATACTGCCAATGATGCAAGTGCACACTAGCCAGAACCAAAGTCGGTATTCACCGCTGTAATCATCCAGTTTGTGACGACGAAGCTGAAATGTCAGTATCGTAGCCGCTAAACACATCAGCCAGAGCTGACCGGTGAACCAACTGGCCAAACTGCGATTGTGATTTGCGTCCAGAATGGTTGCCAGCGGATGGCCGTACCACGGCAACCAACCGTTGACGTACACCAGGTAATGCGCTGCACTGATGATGATGGGAATTAACAGACTGCCCAGAACTACCGCAGCAAAGCTTGTCGGGCGGACTGGGATCAGTTGTACTAGTCTTTGACTGCAGGCACGTCGTACGTCTTGGCTGTAACCCGCACTGCGCTTTGTGGCGTTGTTGATGCCGGTATTCTCGCCAATTTGGCTACGTGAACGCGTTTTCAAAGGCGCTTCTGCTGCCACATTCTCACGCAATACGCGGCGACGTCGGTCGTTTCGCATGTCGCGAGCTATCGGCATCAGTAGTCTCCAGCCGAGATTACCATCTCAATCCAGTCTTTCGGGCGGCGAACCAGCCATAGCCCGTGTTTGAGCGGGAACTGAGTGCCAGCTCTTCCGCATGCCAAGTGCTCTCAAAAACCTTGGCTGGAGTCAACAGCGATGTTCGGCCACAAATGCTGTCTTGAGCTGATTTCCTTGGGTCCGGCGCATAAAGGCCAGGCAGGAGTGAAGTGCGAGGGAGAGTGTTGTTTGGGCCTTGCGTGTTGTATCAGTTGTAACGGCGGTGGTTGGGTCAAACGCTGTGCATGAAAGCGATTCAACGCGCTTGGGGCAGGGCGTATCCTACCTTTTGGGGTGGTATGCCTTACAGGTGCAGCGGATTCCGCGCGCATCCAGAGGCTCCAGAATGCCCCCCGAATGTAAGCGGATTGCACCCCAGAATGTCAGCCTCTGCACAACTCGAAACCTCTTCCCAAGTCGACGCCAGCATGGCGCAAGGCCGGCTTGGCCCGTACAGCGGACTGTTTCTGGCGTTGCGAGCAAAGCATCCTCCAACGGCTGCCCACTGCTTGCGTGTTGCGTTGTTGTGTTCACGTTGGGCGAGCTTTCAAGGACTCGAGGAGCCCCGAATCACTTTGCTCGAAACCGGTGGGCTGCTTCACGATGTCGGCAAAATTGGCATTCCAGATAGCGTTTTGCAGAAACCCGGTTCTCTGACCGAGAGTGAATCATCGCTAATGGACATGAATCGTGTTCTAGCTGCAGAACTACTTTCTGGTGCTGGAGCATGTGACGACCTGTTGGGGATCGTCTGTGGTGGCCAAGAGTCGGTATCCAAGGAGCATAATATGCTCGCTATCGCGGATGCCTATGACTCAATGACTTCAGAGCAGGTCTTCCGTCGAGCGATGAGTCGGGAAGCGGCTTTCGAAGAGTTATATTCCGAGGCGGGGCATCAGTTTGACTCTGATTTGGTAACGAATTTCTTCGAGCTAATGAAGCAGACCAGGCCCGAGCTCGATGGAGTAACGGCTTCTCGTTGGGTTCAGAGATTCGTGCCCGAACAGTGGTCAGGATTCACCTCGAACCGCATTACCGTCGCATCAGGTGCAGAAAGCAGTTTGGTGGAAGCGATCTTCCAACCGAGGCTGCTCAATTCGATGTCGGAGGCTGTTATATTTCTTGATAGCCAGCACAACGTGCTGCTCTGGAATCGTGCGGCCGAAGAGTTGACCGGTGTGGATGCGTCAGCCGTTCGTCATCTTAACTGGTCGCCTGACTTAATCGGATTAACATTGCCCGGCGGCGAACCTCTGCATGAGCAAGACGATCCGCACAAGCAGATGCTACAAACAAACACACGCACTACCAAACGGCTAATGGTAGAAGGTTCGGATGGCCGTCCAAAGTCGATCAGACTATCGGCACTTCCCGTCGTCTATCGCGGCAGCAGTGTGGGCAGCATATTGTTGTTGAAGGATGCCAGCAAAGAGGCGCGACTGGAACGTGAGGTTGAGACGCTCAATGATATGGCAACCCGCGATCCGCTTACAAAAGTAAGTAACCGCGCGTACCTGGGAATGTACATGCCAGGATTTGTCCAGGAGCATCTAGAATCGGACCAACCCGGTAGCGCGATAATTTGCGATATCGACTACTTCAAAAAGATCAATGACACCTTCGGCCACCAGGCGGGTGACGAAGCGCTCGTCACCTTTGCAGGCTTGTTGAAATCATCGGCTCGCGAGAGCGATGTAATCGCCCGATATGGTGGCGAGGAGTTCGTGATTATCTGTCCAGCTTGCGGAAACTCGGCGGCGACTGCCCGCGCAGAGGAGATGCGTCGCGCGGTGATGGAAACACCTATTCCGGCCTTGGGTGGCGGTACGATGACAGCTAGCTTCGGTGTTACGGAGCTACAACGTGGCGATACGCCAGAGTTATTGCTGGCTCGTGCGGATCGAGCACTTCTTCAAGCCAAAGAAGAGGGACGAAATCGCGTGATCGAGGTTGGCGCCGGG
>DNPC01000423.1 GCA_003501565.1 Planctomycetaceae bacterium
ACACTGGTCAGCTAGCTTTACACTAATCCCTGATCTGAAATGCTGGATCGTGGAACTGGCCTGCCGAAGCCCGGTTTCACCCGACCACTTGTGTAGCACGTATCGAATCGATGGATCAGTAAAAAAATCCGACACTGGTGCCATAGAACTAGATACGACACCCACCGTCACTTGCGAAGCAATTGCTCCCGCAATGGTCGAAGTCGAGCAACAGAAACTCTCGATCCGACCGGCCAAACTTCCCACCGAAGCCGCCACAACCCAGTGGGCCTTTCGTCTCCGGTGCGATTGCTAGTCGATTTCTGGTAGACGAACCAGCGACAAGATCAAATCTGGCTTTGGGTTCGCTGCAGATTCGGCCAATGGTTGGATTACCGAGGCGGGCGGACAGAAATCTCTGTATAACCTGCTTGCCACTGACCGTCGGCAGCGCCGACGGCTCGAATACTGTAGCGACCACGACCAAGATCTACAGGCACATCCAGCGTCGCCTGGAAAGTGCCATCTTCGGCAACCGTTGTCGTCGTTGATGAAATCACTCCATGGTTGGCTGCCAAGTAGCGGTCACGGTACTGACGCTGGCCTTCGGGCGTCGTCCAATGCGAGTCGATCGCACCAAGATCGCGACGCTTATCGGTACGCCGGTAGGTCAGCTCAAGGGTCAATTCCCCCACCAGCACGTCAATCCCGCTGATCGCCAACTCCTGTCCCGGGACGGCACGTTTCGGAGCGTTTAACTCAAGAATATGGGGATAGGGCATCTGCAGGGTCGGGTCACCAATCAACTGCACCTGCCAAACATGCTCGATCCGTTCTGCGAGCAGGTCATAGTCCTTAGGACTCATTGCTTGAGCAATCGAGTCAATCATCTTCAGGTCAGAAGAAAGAGCTGCGGAATCGAGCTCTTTGGCCGACTCCCGCTTAGCGAACAAAACGATTTCGCCGAGCGACGGAATATGATGCTCGTAGAAGCCGCTTAACATTCCGTTGGAGAGCATTGCCAAACCATAGGGTCCCGAAATGCGAGACGCCGCAACGGCGGCAATCGAACCCTCTGGCTTCAAAACAAAGCGTTCTGCCAGCGAATCGCGGGAGGCGTCGGTCGCACCGGTATAGCATGCCAGAAAAATGGAAATAGGTGGTCTCCCACTGGCGTCTACATTAGGCAGCCGATTCACATCGAAAATCGGTAGATAGGATTGTTCAAGTCGCATCCTGTCTAGCGTCTCGATGTGACCATGACCAATGTAGACCCAGAACAGTCCGCCTTCGTTGATGCGATCAATTGTGTTTTCAGCAAAGTGTACCGGACTGGGACAGTAATGACTCTCCGCGCTGGCCTGAGTCATCGTCACACGCGTCCAACCAGGAATTCGATCTCCAAGGAATTTGCGGGTTGTCATCTCAATCATCGAATCGGCGACGGGCCCGAAACCTCCCACCCCTGCAACCACATGCACATTTCGGCGCCACGCCGTGAAATCAGTGCTGCGTTCGTAGGCTATGACGCGATCAAGATAATCCGCAAGCTGGTTTGCGGTGTCGGCTGGGATGCGCCCAATCGCCAAATCAGGAAGATCATCTCCGTCAACGTCGGCGTATGGCACATCGGTCGCGAGCTGTTTATCACCGCCAAATTGGACGAGCGCTGTGCTGGGTCGATAGAAGGTTGGGATCGTTGTCGGCGTGGTCCCAACATCCCCACACAACACAACAAACCTGATTTGCTCAGGCGCGACTTTGTGCTGAGAAACGACTGCCGCTTGGATACCGTCACGACCTAACTCGGCATCCAATTCGATAACTTTAATCCCTTGCGATTCGCGATGCTGCTTCCACTTTGCAAGCGATGCACTCCAAGTCTGTGGACGCACTGCGATTGCGATCTGCTGCACCTGTGGACGAGAGGCCGATGGATCAGAGCCCGAGCCCGATACCGGCGTGACAGCTACTTCCTGACACCAGGCCGCGACTGCACTGAACAGAACTATTTGTGAAGCGCAAACGAGCCGAAGTAGTACCATTGCAGAATCCCTTTGCTATCGAACAATCGCGGGTCGTAACATTTGCCCCAATCGACTGCCAACTACCAGGCACGTTTTTCGATTCGCCAGTAATGAGCAATTACCGACCTGTCGGGCGACCGCGAAACCTCGGCAGTCTGGTCATTTCGTCGCGCTTAATCGGCTGCTGATTCCGCGTCACCGCCTCTCGATTCTGCGTCGCCAGCTTGTGGAGTGGATGCACTATCAGCGTCTTCTTCAGGTAACGCTAAACTGCGCACGTAGTTTACTAGATGCCATTTTTGATCATCTGACAAATTCTTGGCGGCAGGCATTGGTGTACCCGCAATTCCGCAAGCAATCCGCCGGAAGATATCTTCTGGCTGTTCGCCGCCCCGGAACACGCCTTGCCGAAAATCGCGCGGATCAATGAACTTCGGAGGCAGTGCCCCCCGCGCAATGAACGGGATTAACGAGTCTTCGTCTGCCGGATTCAGACCCATCTTTGTGGTCCAATCATGCGCCCAGTTGTCGTAGTCCTTGTTCTGGCCGTTTCCGTAACCCTCGGGACCATGGCACTTGGTGCAACCCGCAATTTCGGACCCAAATACCTCTTTGCCTTGCTTGATTGATTCGGCTAGCTCGGAGCCTTCCGCAGCAGCAACAACGTCAGCGATTGTGTCTGGCACAGGAAATTCGGGACGTTCGGGCACGTCAAACAAGCCGTCTTCGGCATACAACCAGTCCTCAGCGATCTCAATCGTCAACTCTTCGATCAGGTCTTTGGCCTCGGCTTCGGCGTCGGCAATGTCCTCTTCGGTAGCATCTTCGTCAAGTTCCAGATACACGTCCTCGTTCATGTACAAAATATTTCGCTCGAGTTGACCACGCCAAGAAAGGTAAATGACGTAGTCTATGAGCGGGTCGAGATCCTCTTCTTTCATATCAGGAACCTTGGTCATTCCGGTTCCTACAATTCCATCCCAAATCACGCGCCGCAGGTCCTCGCGCAGCGGTTTGTCCGAACCTTCCGTTGACTTGAACTTGAACAGCCCCATCCGATAGTCACGTGGATAGGTCGCCAGTGTTGCCGCCAGTTTCCCGCGACCGTTACCGGTAATACCATGGCACGTATGACATTGGTGACGACGATAAAGCCCAGTACTCTCCGTTACTGGGCCAGCAGCTTTCTTGAGAATCTCCAAACTCACAAGACTCGCAAGCTCTTCGTCCTCACTGATGAAGTCTGGAAGCTTTGGGGCGTCTGGCGTACCAAACAGTTCGTCGAGATAGACTTGTGTTTTGGACAAAGGCTCTTCCATTGGAATATCATCGCGATACTCGATACCGCGAGCAAACACCAGGTTGGGTTCAAATTCTGGGGGAAGCAACTCTTTCTCTGCACATCCAGTCAGACTGGCTGCACCGGCCAATAGCCCGAGACCTAATATCTTCTTCATGAGTCTTTGTCCGTTGAGGTTTTTATTGCCATCTGCGACTCGTATCGTTGCGCTTGCTACACAACGCAAGTCATTAGCAGACTGCTAGCTTTCATTGGGTGTGTCTGAATCATTGTTGGTTCTGTTGGGCGTATCGTCTAGCAACATCCGAACAGCCGGGGATTCGAGATCATCATACTGGCCGTCTCGAATGCAATAAATACATGCAACCAATCCACCCAGCCCAAGTAGCAAAGCAAGCGGCAACGCAATGTAAAGCACGCTCATGCTACGATACTCCCGTTTGTTCTATCGTTGTCAATCCAGCCGGTAGAGCTCATTCCTGGACCGTGGTCTGAAATGTTCGCACAGCCAGCGTCACCGCGAGCACACTTGCACTACTAATTGGCATAAGGACCGCAGCAATTAGTGGACTGATAACTCCGCAGATCGCAAGGCCGACGGCGATCAGGTTGTACAGCAGCGAAATCCCGAATGTTAGGTAGATCAGCCGTGTCGTCGCTGTTGACCCTTGAATTAACAGCGGAATACTAGCCAATTTACCGTTTGCCACAAACACGGGTGCGGCTTGCAAGCTGACCTCGGCGCCGCCGCGAAGTGCGATTCCAACATCCGCCTTGGCGAGCGCCGCGGCGTCGTTGGCTCCATCTCCCACCATCACGACGCTAGCATCTGGATCGCTGGCTTGAGCCCCGCGAATCCGCTCCAGTTTATCCTCTGGAGTCAGGCCACCGAAGCATTCGGTTTGATCAAGCCCGACTCTACGCGCAAGCGCCGCAACAATAGCTGGGTGATCACCTGACAAGATACCTATTTTCCACCCTGCCTGCTTGAGTTTCGAAATTGCTGATTGCGCGTCGGGTCGGAGGGGATCCGAAACACCAAGAACGCATTTGACTACCGCATCGACTGCGATAAACACAGGACTCGTACCGGCCGCCACCAACTTCGACGCGAATTCCTTCAAGCCAGGATCATACTGCACTGTGTGCTCGGTCACTAGAGCTTCGTTGCCAACGCAAAGCCGATGCCCTCCAACGACTCCTATCACACCTCCATCAACAACTTCCACGCGTTCTGCAGTTTCTTCCTCCGAAAGAATCCCAAGTTGCTCCGCGTGGGCACGAATTGCCCTTGCGATTGGGTGCTTCGGTGTTTTTTCTAGAACCGCTGCCAGCTCAAGTGCCTCAGACGATCCTCGAACTTCCGTTACGCGTTGCTTGCCTTCGGTCAGAGTCCCGGTCTTATCCAGCCACATGTAACCAGGTTTGCTCAACCTTCCCAGTGCTTCACCATCACGAACTAGGACTCCAGCAGTGGCCGCACGTCCAAGACCAACGGCAATCGCAAGCGGCGTGGCCAAAGCCAATGCACATGGGCACGCGACGATCAACAAGCTGGTTGCATGAGAGGCAGCAGTCGCCAAATCCGTAAACATCCAGCGGCCGAATGTGATGCCTGCCAACACAATGACCGCACAAACGAAGTATCCGCCGATTCGATCTGCCATCGCAACGATCGGCGTCTTCTCGGTCGTTGCTTCTTCGACGGACTGCATCACACGACCGATACGTGACTGCTTACCAACCGCTGTAACTGTTAGATGAATCGGCCCCGACAAGTTCACAACACCGGCGGCAACTTCATCACCCACTGCCACCGCTACCGGCAGACTTTCACCCGTGATTAACGAACGGTCAACCGATGAAACGCCCTTGCAAACAACCCCATCGGCAGCCGCACTTTCTCCTGGATCGACCAGAATGACATCTCCGGGCGTAATCATCTCAACGGGCACGGTATGAACGGCCGATTCCGTATTTGCGTCTGACTGAACCAGCTGACAATGCCGAGGCGTTATCCGAAGCATTAAATCTACAGCACTGGCAGCCCGCTGCTGCTGCCTAAACTGAATCCAACGGCCAATCAAAAGCAGAAATACGAGGACGGCCAGCGAATCGAAATAGACTTGCCCACTCCCGCGAATCGCATTCCATCCGCCAACCAAACTGCCAACGGTCAGCCCCAGTGCAATCGGCAAGTCCATGTGGGGTGTGCGATTTCGAATCGCAGCCAAACCACCTTTCAGGAAAGTCCTACCTGGCCCGGCAACTGCTAAGACGCCCAGCGCTGTTCCCACCAGCGTCATGAAGTATCGATGCTCAATTGCAAGCGTAGCCGCTTCACCCGCGTAGAGAGCCACGGCGATCCACATCGCATTGGCCGCTAGGAATCCAGCGCACGCGATGCGAACTAGATGCTGCCTACTCTCGCGCCGATAGTGTTCATTTTCATCAGGATTAAACGGGGCCAGGGAATAACCCAAGCGATCCAGGAATCGAGCGATCTCGCTTAGCTTTATTCGATTCCGATCAAAAGTAAGCTGGACGGTATGCCGGTGCATCTTCACACGGGCTTCCAACAGGCCAGCTTGCCGAGCGGCCGCTTTTTCAATCAGCCAAGCGCATGCGGCACAGTGCAGCCCTTGAAGGGCAAGCTCAGTCGAACAAGTACCATCTGCATTATTAGTCGGAGCTGATGCTCCCAAGAATTCCGATGAATCAAACTGCTCGTAGCGCCCACTTTCCTTTGCTGCTCGAGCCGAATTGGTCTTCCGCATCTGATCGCGGAGGGCATAGAAGTCGTCTAGCCCCCAGCCGTGAATGAGCTGATACGCCCCTAAACAGCCGGTACAACAGAACACTTCTGAGGGATCTTGGTCTGCCTGACACAAAGTCGATTCACCGCAATGAACACAGGGCAGCACTCGAGGGCTATCAACTTCTGGTGAACCGCTGTTGCCCTCGCCTTCCTCGAGCCCTGCGATTGTTGGGTTTTCCGACAAGCTCACGGCAGTTCTTCCCCGACTGACCGATTAACACCTGTACTAGGGCCCGGCTGTGTCTCTGAAGATTCGCTACCGTGCCCAACACAGCAGGGC
>DNPC01000780.1 GCA_003501565.1 Planctomycetaceae bacterium
TTGTGGGTTCTCCGGTGGCCGCCGATGGCCACATCTATTTCACCAGTGAGGAAGGGGAGACGCTCGTCATTAGAGCTGGTCCGGAGTTCGATGTAGTCAGCAACAACAATGTTGGCGAAAACGTGCTAACTACACCAGCCATTTCCAGCGGTACGTTTTTCATTCGAGGCCAGCAACATATCTTTGCATTGCGCGAATCTGCTGGGCGAAGCGAATGACGCCGTGTTGCACTATCCGATTAGGCAGTCGCGTAGCCTGGAGTCACGCGAAACCAGTCTTTCGACCTCTCGAGGTGCATCTGTCTGATCAAGAATCGTGTGGAAATTGGACTTGATGGTTGGTGCCCGCTCAACGGCTGCTAAGAAATCGGCGAGCGATATCGGGTACGCTTTTGCGGATTCCCAGAACCCAGTCCGGTCAAACAGCTCCGCGATTCGCGGTACAAATGTGTTTCTCTGCAGGTGCGCTACCACGTAACTCGCTAAGCCAACCTGTAGACCATGTAAACGCGGTGGTGAGAGAATGCCGTCCAGCGCATGTGAAATCAGGTGCTCACTTCCGCTGGCCGGGCGGCTTGTGCCGGCGATTTCCATTGAGACACCGTTCAATAGAAGGGCCATGGCAAAGGTCTTCAGCCCTTCTTCGTTGCGGACTGGATTGGCCAAGAATTGCATCACAGTTGCATCGGAGAGTAATGCGGCGAAGTCGTTGACAGGGGTACGGTCATGGTGGTACGCCAGCTTCCAATCTGCGACTGCGGTCAGTTTGGCGACTAAATCCCCAACTCCCGAATGCCACAGTACGGTCGGCGCCGTCTGGCACACAGCGATATCAACGATCACCGCTGAGGGCATCCGACTTGCAAGTGACCTACGGCGTTCTCGGACCGTCAAGCTTGATTGCGGGCTGGCGAACCCGTCGTTGCTTAATGAGGTAGGCGCCGCATAAAACGGCAGTCCAGCGAGGAACGCAGCATACTTGGCTACATCGATGGCTTTACCACCTCCAATGCCTAACAAAGCCTGGGTTCCTGGGGGCAGAGAATGGAAGAGATCGATTGCATTTTCAAAACTCCCGCTTGCGACCTCAGCATCTGACACGACGTCGATGGATTCACTGGCTAGCCCACGATAGAGTTTGGTGGTGATATCGGTGGGCAAGCCTTCGCTCTTGAAAACCGCCACACGTTCCAGTCCCTCGCGAGCTAGGTATATTCCGATACGGTTAATAGCACCGGACTTCACGCGAACGAGTCGAGGGACACTGAGTGATTGATTTGCTTTCATTTCTCTTCGGCCAAGAGAGATTCAGCGACTTCCGCCCACCGCTCAAATCCTTGAAAGGCTTCCTGCCGCCGCGTTAGTTCCCTAGCGCAGTCACCTCGTGCGAATCTGAGATGAGGCGGAACGCACATAGCTGCATCGACATCCGTTAGGCCGTCGCCTGCGTAGGCCACTTTTCCACCAGCAGCTTCGTCTATCGCCGCGATCGTGATAGCCCTTTTGTCGATGCCATGCTCAGGACTGTAAAAGGTTGATTCGGTTGGCATACGCATTTGCAGTCCATCTTCGCCGCCAATCCAAGTCGATGGATTTGTGTGGAGTGTTATAGGGACCGTAGCGCCAGCCAGCAGCCGTTTGATATACCAGTCGCAGCCCGCTGAAGCGATCACGATCTTCCAGCCGGCCCGAGTCATCGCTGCAGAGAGTTCATCGAATCTAGGCTCCATCTGCATTTGATTCAGCAGCGATTGAGCCGTTGCTTCCGAATCGCGAATTGCCCCAAAGTACTGTTGTAGGACTTCGAAATGAGATGTCTTTCCATTGAGAAAATCGTCCCAATAGTTCGGAGCGTCAGCGGGCAGCAAATGGTCTCGTACGATCTTGTAGAATTCGTTTCGACAGATCGTCCCGTCGAAATCGGTGACAAATATGTTACTCATGTCCTCGAGAACCTGGCTTGGATGCCTTTGATAGGCTTTCAGTTTGCTCTACTATCAGGATACTCGGTTTATCATCTGGCGATTAGGGTAGTCCTTGCGTTTACCCACGTCGCAGTACGTCGATTAGGCCCGCACGTCGATTAAGCCCGTACGTCGATTAAGTTGGTGGCCAAGGCGCCGCCTTGAGCTGTCGCAAAGGACATGAGAGCAACGAGATGCCCGGTCTACCAAAATCAACATTGGATTATGTGCAACAGGGAGACAAATTTTTCCAGTGGCGCGGTGGAGAAGTCTCGCGGCTGGAAGCATTGTTTGATGCGATCATAGCGCTCGCCCTTACTCTGATTGTCGTGTCGGTCGAAGTACCGTCGAGTTTCAATGAGTTGCTGGCGACCTTCCGGAAGCTACCGGCTTTCGCAATTTGCTTCGCAATCCTGTTGATGTGCTGGTACTACCATTTCTTGTTTCACCGTCGCTACGGACTGGAAGATTTTCCGCTGGTCATCATGAATGCGGTGTTGATGTTTTTGGTGGTGTTCTACGTATATCCGCTCAAATTCTTGTATAAATTTTTGTTCGACAGACAATCGACTGCAATTACTGCCGAACAAATGCCAATGTTGATGTGCATGTATAGCGGGGGATTCATCGCCATTTTCGGGACACTCGCGTTGATGCACTTGTATGCATTCAAACGACGTGACCGCTTGGGGTTGTCACCCAACGAACGTCTATTGACGCGTCAGAAGATTGCAGAACTCTCGGTGTACGTCGTGTTCGGCGTGCTATCGATCGTCTTTGCAGTATTAGCGTTGCCAGCACTAGCTGGGTTGGTCTATGCGTTCATCGGCCCCGTGCAAGGTATCAACGGAGCCTGGTGGGGCCGAAAGCTGGACGAGGAAGAGGTTGCGGCGTAGAAGTGCATTTCATGAGAATTGAGTTTAACGGTGTAAACGCTGACTTGCTTCCTGAAAAAGCGTTGTGGTTGCCCGGTTGTCGCGTGTTGGTGGTCGCAGATACGCACTTTGGCAAAGACGCGAGTTTTCGCAAGAGTGGCTTGGCTGTCCCGCGCGGTAGTTCGGAAGAGACACTTTCACAGATCGACAGCCTCGTCAGTCGTTATCGCCCCAATAGCCTCGTTTTCTTGGGGGATATGTTCCATGCGAAGTGTTCGCTTACGGCCGAGTTAAACGATGGATTGCGTGATTTTTTCCGGCGACACTCCGGAGTGTCGATGCACCTCACGTTAGGTAATCACGACGTCGCGGCGGATCGATTTCCGGTCGAATGGCCGTTGGAGGTATCTCGCTCACTTTGCGTTGAGGATACTACGTTTGAGCATTTTCCGCGGGAGCTAGGGGACGGCGAACGGCTGGTTTGCGGTCACCTCCATCCGGCGGTCAAAATCGATGATGTTGGACGCCTGCCATGTTTCTGGCTAAGTGGTTCACAGTTGGTCTTGCCAGCAATCGGTGAGTTCACGGGGGCCAAGACAATCGTCCCTTCACCGGAAGATCGCGTTTGGATAACTGACGGATCCAACGTTCATGAATTTGCCTACTCGCGGTAGTCACGATCTTTCCTACCAAGTTCACCCTCCCTTCGATGCCAACACTTCTGTCGAGGTTACTCATGCGAATACAGCTCCTTTTACTCCTCTTTACTGTTGCTGGCTCGATTCAGCAGGCTTGTTGTGCTCAGGACGCATCTGCTTTCAAAGTTATGTCTTACAATATCCGCTATCTGAACAATCATGACGGCAAAGACGTCTGGTCGCGGCGACGGGAAAAGGTGGCTGAAGTCGTTCGGC
>DNPC01000208.1 GCA_003501565.1 Planctomycetaceae bacterium
TTAAAGTGCCGCCGGCAGATCAACCGCCGGTAGATGAGCTCAATCTCGAAATGCTTGAACAGCTTGCCTTGGTGCAAAACCCGGCTCTGCGTCAAGCAGCGGCGACTGTCAGACAAGTGCGTGGAGTGCATCAGCAAGTCGGTCTGAAGCCGAATCCGACGGTCGGGTATTTTGGACAAGAAATCGGCAACGATGGCTCCGGCGGACAGCATGGCGGTTACGTCTCACAGACATGGGTTCGCGGTCAAAAACTAGCATGGAATCGTCGTGTGGTTGCTCATGAGCTGTCGGCTACCCAGTGGCAGGCGCGTGTTCAGCGGCAGAGGATTCTTACTGATTTACGAATCGCCTACTACGATGCTCTTTCTGCTCAGCTGCGACTTCGGCTGGCTGAGGATTTCCGCGTTGTTGCCGAGAAGGCCGTTGAATTGGCGACAGAAAAGTTAGAAGCTCAGGTTGGAACGCGGCCAGACTTGCTGCAGTCAGAGATCCAACTAAGCGAGATCGACTTAGTAATCCAAAGGGCAAAGATTGAACAATCAGCCGCGCTCCGTCAGTTGGCTGCCCTTTGCGGAGTCGCTGGTTTCGGCGACGCCAAAGTTATCGGAGACTTTGAAGGCTCAGGGCACCTCTCCGGTAGCTCTGCCGCGGATGAAGAAGCAGCACTGGCTGATCTTCTTGCCTCCAGTCCTGAACTAGCAGTAGCGCGTGCCAACGTCGATCGGGAGTGCGCCAACCTGCAGCGCCAAAAACGACAGCCGGTACCCAACCTGACGACACAATTGGGGGTCGGGGCTGATGATGCGACTGGTAGCGCTTTCACGAACGTTCAGATGAGTTTGCCTATTCCTGTGACCAACAGCAATCAGGGTAACATACGGGCTGCAGGTGCGGCGTACAGCGCAGCGATCCAGGATGTCGAACGCATTGAAGCTCGGCTGCAGAGCGATCTTGCACGTGTATTCGGCGAGTATCGAGGCGCCAAAGCCGTCGTTGAAAATTTTCGCGACCAGATATTGCCAAAAGCGCAGGCAGCGTTGGAATTGCTGCAAGCAGGTAAGGAAGCCGGTGAGTTTGATTTTCTTCGTGTCCTCACCGCCCGCCGAATGTACTTCGATTCAAATCTTCAGTTCGTATCCGCACAGGCCGAGTTAGCCCAAGCGGAAGCCCGGATACATGGGAAACTGTTAGCAGGCGGCCTCAATGACGGCGTGAGGTATTCGGGAGAAGACAGCCTGCGTGGCCAGGCGCTTGGCGGCCAATAAAATGATTCTCTGCGAACTCATTGCTTGTGCGAGCTAGTCGGAATGGACTCGCGCAGAGATATTTCGCAACGCAGTGTGATGCACCTGAGTAGCGGTTTTCTTCCCATTTGGCGAGTTCACTAAACGCTGCTTCCCTTGCGCTTGCGCAATCGGGGGGCAGGGTCGTAGCACAAAATTGCTCTTCTCGCGGTTGGCGGCTAGACTATTGTCTACATGTGCTCGTGTCCGCTAGCCAATTCTATCGGACCTCACATCATCGGACTCCAAACCTCGGGAATGAAACCCCATGGGACTTCACTCCATGGAACCTAAACCGTTGAGGAAGCTGCCGTCACGACGCATTGTGAGCGGACTGCTGTTGGCGATGATTGTGTTTCAACTTGGCGCCTGTCCATGCGGGTGTTTGGAGCATAACGCCTGGATTCAAATGGTGGGTCTGACCGACCATCATCATGAGGTTGCTTTCACCAGTGATTGCAGTTCGATTCAGGGTGCGAGTGATCATGATTGCACTGGCGAGCACGCCCCAGACTATCTGGACAACGCCCGGTCACCTGGCGTCGACGTGCGATGGGCGTCTTCGATCACCGGTCAAGTGCAATGCGATTGCTCTGACGGTCAGTCAGCGGGTGCTCTGACTCATACAGATGGCTTAAAACGTGGGGCGGCAGTGCGTACCCCTGCGCGCTCAGTGCTGCAAATCTTTCAAATCTGAACCGAATCTAACTCTCTAGATCGTTGTAAGAATTCGGTAAAGTCGCTCGGCAGTTCTATTTCCTGCTGAGCCGAGAGCGTTGCTGGATTCTGAAAATCGCTGACTGATACTGGTGCATTTTTCTGCGCCGCTCCCGCTTATTGAGATTCAAGCATGTCTCGCAAACAGCTTCACCAGGTAGGTGTGCGCGCTGTCTTTTCAGCAATCGTCCTCACCGCCGTATTCGCCATCGGTTCCGCTGCTGCGTTGGTAGTGTTACCTCGGGCGTCTTCGGAGGAAAACCACGAGCCGATTGATGCGCACGACATCGAACATGAGGCTGATGGTGGCCAGCCGGATGACCACGACCATGAAGAGGAAGGTGATCATGTAGCTCTCACGAAGCAAGCGTATCAAAACCTAGAGCTTCGCATGGGAAACATCACACGAGGTGAGTACTGGCGGTCGCTTCTAGTGCCAGGCCGCGTGGTGGAGATTCCAGGTCAGAGCAACTTGTCAATTGCCGCCACTGTGACAGGCATCGTCGAAGACGTAAACGTGTTGCCGGGCCAAACTCTCGAAACACAATCCGCGCTCTTTACGATCCGAATCACCGATGAAGCGCTGATTGATTCGCAATCGAAATTACTGGAGTTGCTGACTCGGCAGGAAGTTGCAACACAGGAAATCCGGCGGCTTCAACCGCTCATCGATTCGGGGGCCGTTTCAGGAACGAAAGCCCGTGATCTGCAGTACGAACTACGGCAACTAGAGGCGCAGGAAGCCTACCTCTTGCAGGAGCTGGCAAGTCGCGGGATGCCGGACGTTGCAATCAACAAATTGCTTCAGAGTCGCAAACTAACCAAGCTCGCGTCGGTGTATACACCCGACTTTGAACGGTCCTCTAAAACCGACACGGCCTCGAAAGGGAATGCATACGGATATTCGGTCGAGACGCTTACCGTACACCCTGGAAAATCCGTTCGCCGCGGGGACGCCCTGTGCACTGTAGCCTATCACGCGCGGCTGTACGTCGAGGGAACCGCATTCCAAGACGACTTGGCTGTATTGGATCGCATCATGGATCAAGGCTGGAAGGTCACGGTTCAAACACACGAAAACACACATGAACCTGACCAACAACACCAGCACCAGTCGGAACTAAGTCTGGATCTATTGCGGATCGACAACCACGTCGACGAAGAAACTCAAACAGTCAGGTTTTTCTTCGAGCTTCCGAATCAAGTTAGGCATACGCGCGGTAGTGATGGGCGGAAGTTCGAACAATGGCGTTTCCGTCCGGGGCAGCGTCTCCACCTGCGATTGCCGGCTGAGCGATGGAGCGACCAGCTGACGCTGCCCGCCGATGCTGTCGTCGTCGACGGACCGAACACCTTCGTATTTGTCGAACATCATCACGATGATGGTGAAGATCATGGTGATGCGTCCGAGAGTGCCGGTGCTCTGGCAGGCGAGCACCACGACGATGAGGAAGAGCACGAGGTCTTTATGGAATTGGAGCCCGTACCGGTGCATGTGCTCTATCGTGATGACCAAACTGTTGTCATCGAAGACGATGGGCAGCTGCAGATGGGCGACGAGATTGCGTTGAACAGCGCGAACAAATTGTATTTGGCCATGAAAATGCAGGCGGGTGGGGGAGGTGGACATCATCACCACCACGACCACTAGCCGACGATTCGACCGGCATTCGTCAGTGAGTGTGCTGTGCATCGCGACGAACCCTTGAATCTCTGAATGACTTATTTCAAGCAAACCACATGCTCAACGCTGTCATCCGTTTCGCTCTTGCCAATCGCCTAGTCATTCTGTGTGCCGCCATCGCTGTATTGGCCGTAGGAAGTATATCGGTGCGCTCGCTTCCGATCGATGTGCTTCCGAGTTTGACGCGGCCTCGTGTGGTGATCGTAACTGAGTGCGAGGGTTTAGCTCCCGAAGAAGTCGAACAGCGAGTCACGTTGCCTCTGGAAACGGCAATAAACGGAGCCGCGGGCGTCATCGCTGTTCGCAGCTCTTCTGACATCGGCTTATCTGTGATTAATGTCGAGTTTGATTGGGGCACGGATGTACAGAGCGCTCGGCAGACAGTTCAAGAGCGGATGGCGATTACCGCCGATCAATTGCCCGACGGCGTTGAACCACAGATGGGCCCAAGGTCTTCACTGCTGGGCCAGATTGCCCTTGTTGCCATGTGGAGTTCTGACGGTCAGACGTCACCGATGGAGCTGCGAACGACTGCAGATTGGGTTGTACGTCAACGGATTCGAAAAATCCCCGGCGTGTCTCAAGTCATCACGATGGGGGGCGATCGCAAGCAATACCATGTCCTGGTCGATTTTCATGAGATGCACCGTTACGAAACGAATCTTGCTGAAATCGAAACGGCCCTTCGGCGGAGCAATGCCAATGTGACGGGTGGGTTTATGGGACGCGATGGAAAGGAGTTCCTCATTCGTGGCATCGGCCGCGTAGCAAACGCAGAAGAAATTCGTAACACGGTCGTGCGCTCACAAGGCGAACGCTCGCTGCTGCTCAAACACGTTGCATCTGTGGAAGAGGTCGCGCAAGCCAAGCGAGGCGATTCTTCGGTCAACGGCTCTCCCGCGGTGGTCCTAACGATACAGAAACAACCTTCGGCAGATACGCGCCAGGTGACTGAGGCAATTCACACAGCCTTGCGGGAACTTGAGCCCTCATTACCCGCTGGTGTACGTCTTCAAACCACCTACGAGCAGCGGGAGTTCATCGACCACAGCGTTGCCAATGTAATCGAGGCGCTACGCGATGGGGCGATCTTAGTTGTGATCGTTTTGTTCGTGTTCCTACTTAATTTCCGGACGACATTTATTACGCTAACCGCCATTCCACTGTCCGTTCTCATTACAGCCCTTGTGTTTTACTGGTTTGGTCTGTCTATCAACGTGATGACACTCGGTGGTCTGGCCGTAGCGCTAGGCGAATTGGTGGATGATGCGATTGTCGATGTTGAAAACATCTATCGCCGACTCAAGGACAACGCTCGGCTGGAGTCGCCCCAAAGCTCACTGAGAGTCGTTTTCGATGCTAGCGTCGAAGTTCGAAGCGCGATTATTATCAGCACCGTCCTAGTTGTCGTTGTCTTTGCGCCTCTGTTCGCTTTGTCGGGCATGGAAGGGCGACTGTTCACGCCGCTGGGAGTCGCCTACATAGTGTCGATTGGTGCTTCGACACTGGTGTCGCTCACCGTAACGCCAGTGCTCTCTTACTACTTGTTGCCACGCCGTGGTGCGAGACGCACTGATTCGGATGGGTTAGTGTTGCAAGGGCTCAAGGCACTGTTCCGACCTGTGATTTGCTTCAGCATGACACCGGCTGGTTTGGCCACTTCGTTGACGGCTCTGGGGATGGCTTGTGTCGTTGGTGGATTGGTCGCTTGGAATATGGGGCGTGATTTCTTACCTCCATTCGACGAAGGGGCAGCCCAAGTCAATCTATTCGCGCCCCCGGGAACGTCCCTTGACGTTAGCCGAGAATTGAGCCGAATGGCGGATCGGAATTTGAGCAAACTGGTGAAATCCGATGATAACCCTGGTGGTCCGCTGCTCTGGTTCACGTGCCGTACCGGGCGAGCAGAACAGGACGAGCACGTGATGGGGGTCAATATCAGTGAGTATGTCATCACGTTGAATCCCGAATCTGGCATGACGCGCAGCGAGGTAATCGAAGCTCTACATGACGCTGTTGAACACGTACCGGGCGTCGAGACCGAAGTGGAACAACCCATTGCACACCTGATCAGTCATATGCTTTCGGGGGTAACCGCACAGATTGCCATCAAGCTTTACGGAGACGATCTCGAGACGCTTCGACGGGAGGCGGAGAAGATCCAGCATACAATTGAAGACATACGTGGAATCGCGCCGCCTTTAATCGAGCAACAGCAACCAACAACCCAGTTCCGAATTGAGTTAAAGCACGAAAAGCTTGCTTACTACGGCGTATCGGGGAGCTTCGTAAACCACTTTGTGAAGACGGCACTTCACGGTCAGGAAGTGTCACAGATGGTCGATGGTCAACGCTCGTTTGACATACTTCTGCGACTCAAAGAAGACCAACGCCGAGACCTCGACAATTTGCATCGCTTGCCACTTGAGTTGCCAAATGGCAAACGGATTCCGCTTGGGGCCGTTGCAAGCGTGTACGAGGCCGCAGGACCCAATACGATCAACCGCGAAGATGGACGTCGGCGAATTGTCGTACGTGTGAACACTCTTGGCCGAGATGTTGGTAGTGTGGTGGATGAGATTAAGGATCGTATCGATCGCCAAATCACGCTTCCCGAGGGCTACTTCATCAACTATGAAGGCCAATTTGAGGCACAGCAGCAGGCGAACTCGCGGATCTTTTGGCTCAGTTGCATCGCGCTGCTCGCGGTGTTCTTGATACTGTACTCAACCTACCATTCGGTCAGTATCGCTTTCCAGCTCTTGGTGGCACTTCCGGCTGCTTTCGTCGGTGGTATCGCTGGACTCTACCTGACGAATCAAACCCTCTCGGTCGCAGCGACAGTTGGCTTTGTTTCGCTGGGCGGTATCGCCGCTCGAAATGGGTTGCTCTTGATTTCGACGTATGTAAAACGAACTGGGCCCGACGAGATTCGGCAAGAAGATATCATTGCTGGTAGTCTTGATCGCCTCGCCCCGGTGTTGATGACTGCTTTGACTACCGGCCTTGGACTTGTGCCGCTCGTCTACGGCGGTGCGCAGCCGGGCAAGGAAATCTTGTTTCCGGTCGCGACGGTGATACTCGGTGGGCTCGTAACCGCAACGCTCGCAGAGTTCTTTATCCGGCCGGGACTATTCTGGTTCCTGTCGCCTGAAAAGTTGGACGCTGGGCATTCCGAAACTACGCCCGCAGTTAGCCGCGGAGAGAAACCATGATCCGAATTCGATGCCCGATCCACGTTGCATTGGCAATAGTCACTTGGGCTATGACCTGCGGGTCGCTTCGATCACAAGAAGATTTTCCCGTGTCTGGAGGGCAGATCTGGAAGGCCGGTGATTTTCAATGGCGGGTCAGCCAACCGTTGTTGGCTGTGTCTCAGGAACACTTGCCCGAGTCGGAACATCCTTGGATTGCGGTGAAAGACCCGAGCATCGTCCGCTTTGACGGCAAGTGGCATCTTTTCTGCACTCTGCGAAAGCGTAAAACGGGGCAGGGCAGAATACGAATTGGTTACTGCAGTTTTGAGGACTGGCCCGCCGCCAGTCAGGCCACTTGGAGCGTCCTAGATCTAACGCTCGATTACCATGGTGCCCCGCAGATTTTCTACTTCCAGCCGCATGACAAGTGGTATCTTGTCTATCAGGCGGCCGACGAGAGCCGGGGGCTGAAATATGGGCCGTGTTTTTCAACATCCAGCACAATCGACGATCCGACCAGCTGGACAAAGCCCGAGCCGCTGTATGTCGTGCCCGAAGGTGAGAAGGCGGGTTTGGATTTTTGGGTAATCTGCGATGAACAGCATGCTCACTTACTTTTCACATCGCTCAACGGTCAGATGTGGCATGCGCAGACAGAGCTGCGTGATTTTCCGAACCGCAATTGGACCAAGCCGAAAGTGGTTTTGCAGGCCGATATCTTTGAAGCCAGCCACACTTACAAACTCAACGGGCTGGATGCCTATTTGACGTTGGTCGAAGCACAAAACGGAAAACGTCGCTATTTCAAGTTCTTTGCGGCCAAGCAACTTAGCGGACCCTGGTTGCCCGTAGCAGCCACGCGCAAACGGCCTGCAGTTTCTGTAACCAACGTGGTAAACCAGAATCAATCTTGGGCCACGTCCTACAGTCACGGTGAAATTTTGCGTTCTGGCTATGACCAACGCATGCAGATCGAACCTGAGTCGCTACAAATCTTATTTCAAGGCGCAAGCGACCCCGAGTACCAGCAAGGTGGTTACGGCGACATCACTTGGCGACTTGGACTTCTGCACCAAGTCACCTCACAACAGCCCTCAAGTCGATAGGAAGTCA
>DNPC01000279.1 GCA_003501565.1 Planctomycetaceae bacterium
AAACGGCTCGGTCGTGCTAGTCCAAAACGGAACCCTGGGCTCGGACTCATTTGAGTTCTCCCTAACGAGTCCTGGCGGTACGGCCGGGCCATTCGTCTTTGAGATAACGGTAAGCCAAGCGGATGTAGAATTCGCAGCATTAAGTTCGCTCCAAATGGAAGACGTCGCCTCAGACGGACCGCAGCTGGCCGTTCTCGGTGATCTGCGTGGTACGTCAGACATGTCGCGAACCGTCGTCTTCACAGCTCCTGGCGGTACGGCCACCAACGGTGTCGACTACGTCCTCTCGAACACCTACGTGATCCCCGAGGGCAACTACACCGCACCAACCAACTTCGACTTAGCCGCGCTGCCCTCCGGTTCGCCTACGTTGGCAGTCATCGACGATGATATTGTCGAGCCCAATGAAACGGTGACGTTCGGCTTCCTTGCGTTCGGTCAAGCAACCAAGCTTGGCAACGCCAATGGAGGCTTCTTGGTCGTCAGCGCCGCTCACACAATTGACAGTGAGGACGTAGCGACTCTTGAGATCACAGCCGGCGCGTCGATGGTCGCTGAGGGCAACGTGAGTCCTGGTGATGACAGTGTGGTCACCTACACCGTGTCGGTCGACAAACAGGTACAGGGAGGATTTAGTGTCGCCCTAGATACGCTGCTGGGTACTGACGCAGAAGTTACAGATTACACGATTTCCACTGGATCGATCTCTTTCGGCCACCTAGATACGACTGCCAAGACATTCACGCTGACCACGCACGGTGACCTGATTGTCGAAGACAACGAGACAGTCCAAATCAACTTGGGCGCGGTAACGCCTGGGTTTGACGGCGACATCCTATCCGGTGACTTTGACACGACAAAGATCAACAATGACGACACTGCAGCGCTATCGCTGTCCGCACCGCAAGGCAGCATTACCGAGTCCGATGTCAATCAGAACGTGATGTTCACCGTTACCATCGATGCGGCCGTTGAAGGCGGTTTCGAATTGGCAGCTGCAATGACAGGCGGAACCGCCGAAACCAGCGACTTAATGGTTGCAAGCCCAGTGAACTTTAGCGGCTCCGTCGGTGAGACCAAGCAACTACTTGTCACGATTGTTGGTGACCAAATCGTCGAGGATAACGAGACGTTCACTCTGACGCTTGGTGCCGTTTCAGAAACCTCTGCCGAGCAAATAAGCTCAATCACTTCCGGGGCAATTGCTGACAGTACGATCAACAACGACGACACAGCAGGCCTTGCGATCTCGATTCCGCCAATAACCGAAACGGATGCTGACCAAACAGTTAACGCGACGGTAACACTCGACGCCCAAGTCGAAGGCGGATTCAGCTTGGCTTACGCGTTGGCGCTGGGGACAGCGGAAAACACCGACGTGAGTGTTGGCTCTGGCCCGCTGATGTTCACCGGTAATGTGAATGAAACGCAGTCGATTGCAATCACGGTAGCTGGCGATCAGATCGTTGAAGACAACGAAACGTTTACTCTCGTCTTGGGTGACGTTACGGGAACTTCTGCCGAACAGGATGCGGACATAACAACAGGTGCGTCGGACGAAGGCACGATTGACAACGATGATACCGCCGCTCTCTCAATTTCAATCCCGTCAATCACCGAGTCGGATGTTGATCAAACGGTCAACGCAACCGTAACGCTGGACGCCGAGGTCGAAGGTGGCTTCAGTGTGGCTTACGCTTTAAACCTGGGTACTGGCGGATTGGCGGCCGAGAACACAGATGTAAGTGTTGGCCCAGGACCGCTCGTGTTTGTTGGTAACGCCAATGAAATGAAGACGTTGGCTGTCACCATCGCTGGTGACAATATCGTCGAAGACAACGAAACGTTTGCTCTTGCACTAGGCGATGTCACCGGCACTTCGGTCGAGCAGGACGGCGACATAACCACCGGAGCATCTGCCGATGGCACCATTGGGAATGATGATACAGCGTCGCTTTCGATCAGCGTTCCCCTCATCACCGAAACGGACGTCAACCAGACTGTCAATGCGACCGTAACCTTGGACTCGGACGTCGAAGGCGGATTCGATATTTCCTACATGCTCGGCTTGGGAACGGCTGAAAGCACAGACGTTGGAGTTGGCACCACACCGCTCAGCTTTGGCGGAAATGCCAACGAAACGAAGAATTTGCCAATCACCATCGTCGGTGACCAAATCGTCGAAGACAACGAAACGTTCACCGTCTCTTTGGGATATGTGACAAATACGTCATCCGTCCAGACGAACAACATCAACGCGACTGCTGAAGACACCGGCACAATCAACAACGACGACGCAGCAATCCTTTCGATCTCGATTCCGACCATCACTGAATCGGACGTTGGCCAGACGGTTGACGCAACCGTGACGCTCGACGCCGAAGTAGAAGGCGGATTCAGCCTGGCTTACGCGTTAACGCTTGGGACAGCCGAGAATACCGACGTGAGTGTTGGCCCAGGCCCGCTGATGTTCACTGGTAACGTGAATGAAACGCAACCGATTGCGATCACGGTAGCCGGGGATCAGATCGTTGAAGACAACGAAACGTTTACTCTCGTTCTGGGTGACGTTACGGGTACGTCTGTCGAGCAGGATGCAGACATCACGACGGGTGCGTCCGACGAAGGCACGATCAACAACGACGATACCGCCACCCTATCGATTTCCATTCCGTCAATTACGGAATCCGACGCGAATCAAACGATCAATGCAACCGTAACCTTAGACGCAGAAGTCGAAGGTGGATTCAGTGTTGCCTATGCGTTGGCTTTGGGGACTGCCGAAGGCACCGATGTCAACGTTGGTTCAGCACCACTGACCTTTGCCGGTAACCCCAGCGAAACACAGAATCTAGCGATCACAATCGTTGGTGACGAAATCGTTGAAGACAACGAGACGTTCACTCTCACATTAGGCGATGTCACCGGCACTTCCGCCGAACAAGATGCGGACATTGCCACCGGCGGATCCGACCAAGGCAACATCAACAACGATGATACCGCCTCGCTATCGATTTCCATTCCGCCAATCACGGAATCCGATGCCAATCAAACCGTCAATGCGACAGTGACGTTAGACGCCGAAGTGGAAGGTGGATTCGATGTCTCCTATATGCTCGGCTTAGAAACTGCCGAAAACACAGACGTAGGCGTTGGCACCGCTCCGCTGAACTTTTCCGGGACAGCCAACGAAACGAAAGACCTACCGATCACCATCGTCGGTGATGAAATCGTTGAAGACAACGAGACGTTCAATTTGTCGCTGGGATACGTAACAAGTACGTCATCTGTGCAGGCAAACAGCATTAACGCAACTGCCAGCGACACCGGCACGATCGACAACGACGACTCTGCAGTTCTCTCCATTGCGATTCCACCCATTACAGAATCGGATGTCAACCAATCGGTGAATGCCACCGTAACTCTAGACTCCGAAGTCGAAGGTGGTTTCAGCGTAGACGTCAGTCTTGTCCTTGGTAACGCTTCGGCGAACGATGTTTCCATCCCTAGCGGACCACTGACGTTCAGCGGTAATGCCAACGAAGACCAGTCACTGCCGATCACAGTGGTGGGTGATGACCTACTGGAGTCAACCGAAAACTTCACGTTGAATCTGGGGAACATTACTGGCACGTCAAGCGAACAAGGTCAAGACATTGACACCAGTGATAGTGCTAGCGGATCCATCGTCGACGATGAAACTGCAAATGCCGACTTTAGCGTACTCACGCATGGCGACGAGACTGGACCTGCATCGATCTCATACACGATCGTCCTGGACAAACCCAACGATGGCCCTGGCGAACTGACCTTTGACCTTGCATTCACCGGTGGCACGGCGAATGGCGCTGACGGTGGAACCGTACTTACCGGGCAGGACTACGATGGCAGCGTCGCCGGCATTGGTGCCGTCATTGTGCCCGCCGGAAGCAACACTGGGACATTGGTTGTTCCAGTCATCGACGACAATTTGGTCGAAGCCAGCCTGGCAAACCCAACGGAGTCTGTGGAAGCAACGGTTTCAAATCCTTCGTATCCACTAGTGACCATAACGACAGCAGCCGCGACTGCGACGATCGCCGACAACGACGTCGCAGAAGTCTCAGCTTGCCTTGCCAGCTTGAGTGGGAGCACGGACTGCAATCCGGCTGATCCTGACCATGCTTTTGAGGCCGGTGCGGACCAAGGCAATTTTGTAATTCGTTTGGACAAGCCGTCTGCAACCGATACTTTCATCTCGTACAACGTTGGTAGTTCCGATCCGAATGAAGCAACTCCCGGAACGGACTACTCGGCACTCAACCAGTCGGTAGTGATAGCTGCTGGAGAGACTGAGGCGAAGGTAACCGTGACTGTCATTGATGACAGCGATGAGGAGCCAACCGAGCTTGTCACTCTGAATCTAGGAAGCGTCCTCTTTGGCCTACCGGGCGTATCGATCGGCAGCACCGGCGAGTCCATACTCAAGATCTTCGACAACGATGACGTAACGCTGCCCGAAGTCACCAACATCATTGTCGGGGAATACGGGATTTCTCGCTCACGAGTCACCAGCCTAACTGTTGAGTTTTCCGAGCCAATACAAGTCGTTGACGACAGTGCCTTTGAGGTGCGTCGGCGGGGTGGAGCCTCAGTCGCGATCGACTCAGTTAGCGTTGCTCCGGATGGTCGTTCGGCAGTCGTCACCTTTGCTACTACAGATGTATTGGTCGACACGACAGGCTCATTGGTCGACGGCAACTATGAATTGCAAGTTGATGCAGCGCTAATTGAGGATTTAGCTGGTAATTCACTAACTGGTGGCAATCAGGGCATCTTTGCCGGCGGCGACGGGGGCAATTTCGTCTTCGGAGATAAAGAGGCTGATAATTTCTACAGGTTCTACGGTGACTACGACGGTGACCGTGATACCGACTCTACAGACCTGGCGTTCCTCAGACGAACATTCAACAAACAGTTGGGGGATGCCGGGTTCGATGCATCGTTTGATATCGATGGCGACGGTGACGTTGATTTTACGGATCTTGCATTCTTCCGAAGAAACTTCCGCAAGAGCCTCATGTTCTAGTTAGCAGATCACCCCTCAGATTTTACTTACCGAGAACTCTTACTGTTGAGATAAGCACAATGCGACACCTAAATTTGCTGACCTTTATACTGATTTCGGCAATGACGAATTATAGCCATGCTGATGTCATCTTTAATTTCCAGAGCGCATCACTAACGCCAACGGAAGGTTCGGCATTCAGCACCTCCGACAGCATTACAGGACAAGTAGTGTTTAACGCGGTTGGTGACACCACTGCGAAAGGCTTCACGCTTAGTGTAAGCGGAAGCCCCGGTTTTACATTCGACGTGCCAGATGTGACTTCCGCACCAATGGGTACAACAATTAACTCTAATGACTTCTCCTGGAGTGGAACTTCGTTGCAGACTTGGAATCTTCTCGTGTTTGGAAATGTAGTAGGAGGAGCCAACGATGAGCAGTTAGCGATCTCTTCAACGTCATTTTTTGGAGAGTTCGATGCTGTGAATCTCGACCTGGCGGCTCCATCCGGCGCTTCGACGGCTTCAGCACTCTCCGTTGGAAGCTTCACTGCTGTACCGGAACCATCCAGTTTGTTCGTTTGTTGGTTATTGGGCGCTACTGCTCTGCTTCGCAGAAGGCCCAGCAGAATTCGCTCGTTTGCTTAAACCGACCGAGCTGGTCGAACAGGAGAGTTTTCACGGGATTGCATGCTACATGCATTCATCGGTGCGTCGTACTTCAACTAGTTCGCTGTATCTTGTTTGAAAGCAAGGCAGGGCGCATGGACGAACGCAGACAAGACAGCAGAATTCAAATAGAACGGCATGCTGTACTCTTCGAAGACGCAGGTTCTGCAACTCCTGTACGAATCGTCGAAGCGTCAAGGAATAGCGTCGGCGTAGAACTCTACGGAAGAACCTCGTTAGCTGTTGGAGATTCTGTTCGAATTAAGATCCGGGAGGCCGAGGTCACTGGCGAGATAACGCGTTTTGAATGCCTACGACCCAACACCATGCAACTTGGTATTCGGTTAATCAAGGGAGACCTATTTCGCCTACTTAGCTAGCTATCGTTGCCAGCAATTGGTTTGGCCCGACGAATCGTTTATCGCGACCATTCCTTAGCCGATCGTCGGCCACCTTTCGAACTCCCGAGATTATCACTCATGTCCCACACAA
>DNPC01000272.1 GCA_003501565.1 Planctomycetaceae bacterium
TTTCGCAAGCCAAGCCTGCCCAGGAGTGGTGATCCAATCGCGCCAAGGCACGCGAATCGTCAATGGGTGCAGGTACGGTCAATAGAATCGAAAGCGACGTCGGAAATGCTTTGCCTTCGTAAAGCACTTTGCTAGTGTAGCCAACAGGGCTTCCATCAAGCCACAGCGCTAAGCTGATTGAACTGGCGCCTGCTTCTGAGATCAATGTATCTCTGATATCCCATCCTTCGCACTCAAATGTTTGGTCTGATTGCGCGGCCACGTCAGCCCCGAGTTCTCCGTGTGCAAACGCCCTCAAGCTGGATCGTTGGACCCACTGCCGGGTTGTGTAGTCGACCGGGACATCTCGTGGCGAAACTAGTTCTGGTAAAAGGTAGCGTTTGACCGATATGATGCTTTCGGATTCACTTACGACCACCAGCGCGTTGCCCGCACGCCGGAACGCCACACAGTTTTCATCGCCCAGCAATAGCGGTCTGAGTCGAGAGATTGGCTCTCGCTTTATCGAGTCCCGATTTCGCCGTGAAGGGGTCTTCTGGCGATGTGCTTTGTCCCAGTCGCGTTTGAATCGGGCTGTATCCCGAGACAACTGCGGATCCTGGGGATCGAGTCTCTGAAGGGCATTTGTGACGCGGTCCATCTCGATGGGCGAAAAACGAATGGCACCTTCGGCGATCGCCATACGGCAAGCATCACGAGCAGACGCTTGCAGTTCACGATCAGAAAATCTGACGGAGATTCGTTGGCATAGAAGTGCCAGTTCTAGCAAGTGTGTTTCACCTGCACTTTGGATAGCTGCGTCCAATTGAGCCCGTGGCGTGGGCACGTCCGATTGATTCTGTGCGGTCGGGACGTGTGACTCAGCAGACAATAGTCGGAAGTATTCCTCGGCTGCATCTAATGGTTCAATTCCATTTGGCCACTGCTTCCACAGTAGCGCCATGGCTTCATCCAACGCGTTGAGTTCTTCACGAAGCAGGCGTGCAGCGTTCAGGATTTGTCCGGAGGTGATTAGCTTCCGTACGGCCCTTCGCAGTTCTTGCTGTGCCTTGTCGGGCTCGCCTGCCTCTCGCCAGGCTTCGGCCGCGCGAATGTAATCGTTCCTGGCTAAGAAAATCTCTACGGCTTGTTCGTACAGCCCTGCTGCCATCAAGCACCTCGCCTGATCATCGGGGCGTCTTAGCTTTTCGCCATAGATTGCGGCGGCTTCGCGGAAGTGACCACCTTGTTCCAGTACTGCCGCTGCACTGGCTTGGTCTGCAAGGAGGTTGGCATAAATGTAAGCCGCACGGCGATAACGCCCGGCCGCAGTCTCGCGATTGGCCATTTCCAGGTAGGAATCACGCAGTTGTTTTTGCAAATCGTAGTCAATGTCCCAAAAATCTGCTGGACCTGACGTACCTCCGGCCGAGTAGTTCGGAGTCCGCCGTAGCAGATTCGCGCCGGGAACCGACAGCCCGCGAAACGCCGCGTCGCCCGCCAAGGGAATAGCATATTTTAGCGCCTCGTCAGGGTTCTCCTTGGCCATTTGCAACAACTTGTTAAGTTGCTTTTCTCTCTGGCCCTCAATCGCTTTCGCTAGCTGTCTGTACAGCGCCTTTGTGATGCCGGTAGCTGGAAGTGATGAGGTTTCACGTGTTGAGCCGTTTGATGCGGCTGTATGCCCACCTTCGGAAGCACTGTTACCTGCTCCTGGCCGAGTGTCGTCCGATTGAAACCACTTCTCCAATTTACGAAGCGCCCAAGCTTGTCCGCGACTGGCGAGCTCGGCCAGTCCGGCGCCACTGCCGGCGCCACCGCTTGTGCCGTCCCCGCTACTGGTTCCCTCCTTTGAACTATCACCAGTTGGATTAACGTTGCCAAGCTCGCCAGCTTTCTGCCCAAACTGAGAAGCAAGATCTTGTAGCGGCGCTCCGGCGTCGTCCGAATCAACAATTGCGAAACCCGCAATTCGGTCAGGCAGTATTGGTGGCTGAGGCGGGCTTTCCCAGCGAGTGTGGGTTGTGTCTGCTTCAGTATCTATTGTGGGCACTGTCAGTAGATCGGAAGACTCAACGCGATCCTGGCGTTCAAGGATGACCAATCCAACATGCGGCAGCCATATCCAAGCATCGATATCAGATGCTGTATCAGTGTGGCTCGCGCCGGGCAAGAGCGAGGCCCACTGCTTCTCGGGCAGATTGGGAACCAGCTGCGATTGCAGTGGGCGCCACAGGTACTGGTCTGGTGAGACTTTGACTGCGGGCACAACGGTGATACCACTATCCGCAATACGTCCTTCGAACGATTGGTCCGTTGTGGGCAGAGCAAGGAAGCCAACCGATGATTGAGCGTGGACTTCATCGCTGTTGCTTGGCGGATTCGGATTGCTTGAAGGCAAGAGGTAGTAGTGGACTGAGTCGTTCAATGCCCGGCCGCCAGCCAGAATCAAATCCAGGCACTCGCGGGGCTTGCATGCCGGCACCCAAAAACCAGTTCGTCTTGGCGACGCTGTGTCCTTTTCGGTGTACTCGAGCCTTGCCCGGACGGTTCGATCTATTTCCATGCGCTCAGCCACTGCAGCACCTCCTCTGGAACAGGTGTAGGTTGCAAGAGACCGCCAAGGTCTGCTGCCTGCTCGCTTTGCAAAGCGTCAAAATAGGGCGTTCCGAAGTAACCCGTTGTACTAAACCAGCCGCAAACATGACTGTCGATCAAAATCAGTGTCAATTCACGGGCGTCGGCCTCCCGTCGCAGGTGCAAGAGCCCGCGCGAATCAAGCCAGCATGTTGCACCTGGCAAGTCAGCTCGACGGAGCGTCCACCCGGCGGATTCGCCGCTTGCATTGCTAGGTGCAGTGTTATGATCGTCGAACGGAACATCCTCGCCGCTATCAGGTTTGATTGATTGGAGCACCAGTCTTCGCGGTGCCTGGTCAGTCAGCTTGAGCAATAGGTAGCGTTGTCGGCTGCTCCGCAAAACAAGCCCAGCGGAAGTAAGCCTGACCGCTTTGATGCGTGAACGGATCGACACGGGCTTTACGTAGGTAGCCAACTGCGCATCCAATTCAGACAGGAGCGTAGTTGGGCGCCTCGTCTTCAGCTCGCGAACATGACCGGACCGAAGATTGACACTTATGATGCTGTTTTCGCCCGGAACGTACTTCGAAAGATCGAAGCCAATTAGCCACTTGTAACCGTCGGGGCTGCCGTTCAAGACGCTGATCCTGGAATCCTTCGGGAAGCTCACATTGGGTGCTGGGTAGAGGGTTTTCGAAACGGAGCCGTCTTCTTCGCAATCTCCCATATCGACCAACTGGAGATTGTGCTGGATAGCACACGCGACGCCTGCTCCGGAAGTGACCACACAGGCCGCTGCCGCACCATCGCCGTATAGTTTTCCAACCACCTGCCAATCGCCTGGTTGAGCGCCGCCGTGCATCCAGAGATTGCCGTTTCGGTCTGTCATGTAGTTGAGGCCCAAATGCCGCCAGTCACCAATTTCCTCTTCAACGACCTTACCGGTTCTTGGATCAATCACAGCCCGTTTGCCGGGTCCAAATGCCAGCAGATAGCGTCGGATTATGTACCACCCTGTCGGCCTGAACGGGAGGTCGATCTGTCGAGTCTCAGGCGTGCCGCCATCAGGTGGAACTTCGACCCAAATCGTTTTTCCCCCAACATCGAAAACACCGCGAAAATTCTGGTCTGTTGTTTCCATGCACAACGCGTTTGCGCTCGGCAACGCATCGCAAATTTGTTGTCCACCAATTTTCTCTTGAGTGAACCGGAGAAGGCGTCGGTCAGGCGTTACCAACCAGATATCCCGCTGGTCTGCATCAATGTGGAAGTGACGATATTGACCTGGCGGAGCAAACAGTAGTGGCGATGGCGACTGCCCCGCGAACTGCGGCAAATCCGCCTGTCGTCCACTCTGCCGATTTGTAACGTGCGTTTCCGTCGGCAGTTCAAGAGAAAGTTGCTGAACAACCTCGCTGTTATGAATGTTGAGATACGACACTTCTGCACTGCCACATTCATCGACCTGCACCACTAGCAGGGGTTTCGGTAGATCGCGGAGAACTGCTTGCACTTTTGGGTCGTTAGCAGCCATCGCAGTTAAAACCAGTACGGGCGGTGCCTCATCTTTCTCATCTGACTGTGCTCTGTCCTCAAAGTAAGTCCGCAGTCCAGCCGACGGGTCGCGCGCGACGTCCACGCGGCCCAGGAAGTCGAGCAACCGTTCTTCTTCGGTGAGATCGTAGTCATCGATACGTTCACCCGCGACCATGTGGAAACTAATGCTTCCCGCCAGATGACTTTCTGCGGATAGTCCGATCCCAAGTGCGA
>DNPC01000828.1 GCA_003501565.1 Planctomycetaceae bacterium
ACGGTGTTTTCAGCGCCGGCTCCCAACCACCCGCCGATATACTTCATTACTGCGTTCACGGGGTGCTCCTTAAACTCATGCCTGCTCCCGGGTGCAGGCTATCTTGAAATGGCATACGTTGGAGGTTCTCTATTGCTAAGGCTAGGTCCTGGCGTCGCTCATTTCGCAACGGAGTGGAAATCTGAAGACTCGATGCTTATCGCGAGGTTGGGAATGCTCAGATTCTGACGGTTGCGCGTTAAGTTCCGGGAGACAAAAGGCCGAAATCTACTCGGCGGGTTTTCGGGTCTTGCAGCAGTCGGGTCCGGGCGTATAATTCCGCTATCTTCAGCAATTTGAAGGACACAACACCTCAAAATGTTGAGGAGCTTAATGGCTTAAAAACCATTAGGCCCCGTAGCTCAATTGGTTAGAGCACTGGACTGTCGATCCAGAGGTTGAGGGTTCGAGCCCCTTCGGGGTCGCTGCAAATCCTCGGTCGTCCAAGCGACGATCGAGGTTTTTTTGTGGTTTGACCTGACGGTTACAAACAATTTTGTTTCGAACGATCGCGTCCTGAAGACGCTCTAGTCGTTCGCGGAACGAATCGGAGACGTAACGGTGAATTGCTTCACGATGATTATTTGCCGCCTTGCAGGCGGCACCAGTCAGGTCGTTTACGTTTAGGAACGTGAATTAAAAAACCTCGCACCTACGCGAACATAAGACCCCTGGAGCTTGCCAAAGCCCCGGGGGTTTTTTTGTAGGATCGTTAAGTATCGAAGGAAAGTACCCAGTCGAATGACCCGCCAAATCGCCATCTACGACACCACTCTGCGCGACGGTACGCAGGGAGAAGGAGTCAGCTTCTCACTTCAGGACAAGCTCAACATTTGTTCGCGATTGGCAGAAATCGGTATCGACTACATTGAAGGTGGTTATCCGCTTTCCAACGAAAAAGATGTCGCGTTCTTTGAGAAGGTCCAAGGGCTCGATCTAGGTAATTCACAAGTCTGTGCATTTGGGATGACACGCCGAAAGGGTATTCGGGCTGAAGACGATCCCGGGATGCAAGCAATGGCTCGAGCTGGCGCTCCGGTTTGCACGATTGTTGGTAAGAGTTGGGATTTCCACGTTACCGATGTGATCAACGCAACACTTGATGAAAACTGCCAAATGATTGGCGAGAGTGTCGAGTTCTTAGGTCGCTCAAGCAGCGTGACCTACGACGCTGAACACTTCTTCGATGGTTACAAAGCGAATCCTGAGTATGCGTTGCAAACGATCAAGGCTGCGGCCAGTGCTGGTGCTCAGTGGCTGGTGATGTGTGATACCAACGGTGGGTCGTTGCCAGAGGAAATTCGTGAGATTGTTGCGGCCGTGAAGCAGGCAACTGCTGACTATGGCGTCAAACTGGCTATCCACTGCCACAACGATGGTGACCTGGCCACAGCCAATTCATTGGCTGCCGTGGAGGCGGGCTGCGATCAGGTGCAAGGTACGATCAACGGGATCGGTGAACGCTGCGGTAATGCGGACTTAATCGCGGTAATGGCGAATCTCGGACTGAAACTTAGTGGTTACGAGGTACTCGGCAGCAACAACCTTGAGCATCTGACCGAGCTTTCGCGCTACGTTTATGAGACGGCGAACCTGCAACTTCGAAACAACCAGCCGTTTGTCGGGCAGAGCGCATTTGCCCACAAAGGCGGAATGCACGTTCACGCGGTCAACAAGGCAGCTAGCACCTACGAACACTTAAATCCAGTTTTGGTTGGTAACGAACGGCGAATCCTTGTCAGTGAACTTTCAGGGCGGTCCAACATTATTGCCCTCACGACTCGTCACAATCTTGAATCTGACAAGGGGCTGATGGACAAGATCTTGGCGGAGGTAGTGACGCAGGAGAATCAAGGTTACCAGTATGAATCTGCGGAAGCTTCGTTCGACTTGTTAGTACAGCGGTGCGCCGGAACCTTCAAGAAACACTTCGATACGATCAAGTACCGCGTCGTAGCCGGAGATCGCGATGCAAAGAACGGCAATGCGTTTGCCGAAGCGATCATCAAACTTCGCGTCGGAGATCAAGAGATTTTTGAAGCAGCAGAAGGGCAAGGACCGGTCAATGCACTCGATGCAGCGCTGCGAAAGTGTCTCGGTGTTGTATTCCCGCAACTAGATCAAATGTTCTTGCTCGATTACAAAGTCCGGGTTGTAAATTGTGATGCGGGCACTGCAGCTCGTATTCGAGTCAATATCGAAAGTTCTGACCACGATCATGTCTGGGGAACAATTGGTGTCAGCGAAAACTTGATCGAGGCGAGTTGGTTGGCCCTGACCGATGCCGTCGAATACCAGTTGGCGCGTTTGGATGCCTAGGCGGTCGCGAGGCCGATGCAGCTCAAGGATTAGGATTGCTTTCCTGTGGATGTAGCGTGATGTTCATTAGTTTGGATGGAGTTGATGGTGCTGGTAAGTCAACTCAAATCGAATTGCTAAAAGCGCATCTAGAATCATCGGGCAAAAGCGTGAGCGTTTTCCGAGATCCAGGTGGGACGCGCCTCGGTGATGCTGTTCGGGAAATTTTGCTTCACAGACAAGAAATCCCGCTGGCAATGACGACCGAGATGTTGCTTTACATGTCTAGTCGCGCCCAATTGGTGGAAGAGCTTATTCGACCGGCCTTGGAGAGCGGCAGGCATGTGATATCGGATCGGTACCTGTTGGCAAACGTCGTCTACCAGGGGCATGCTGGCGGGTTGTCGCCGGAAACGATACGAAGCGTCGGGGAGATCGCAACTGGCGGTCTTGTGCCGGATCTGACCTTGGTGCTCGACTTGGATCCGGCAATCGCACACCGGCGGCTTGGCAGTAAGCTTGATCGATTGGAAAGCCGAGGGCTCGACTACATGAACCGTGTTCGAGAGGGATTCCGTTCCGAAGCCCAAGGCAACGACGCAATCCAGATTGTCGACGCGGACCGCTCAGTGGAAGAGATCCACCATCAGATCTGTGACGTCATCGGCCGCTTTTGTTAACGCATTTTCTTCGTCGGCGCGGACAAGCCTGCGTATGTACTATGCGTTTAGCGTTTGGTTGTTCATGCTCTTCAAATTAATGCGTTGAAACGTCCCATCGGTAACGTCGCAGTCGCGTCTTAACCGTTTCTTCATAATGAGTCTGCGGCGGTTCGGGAGGAGCATCAAATCCGTCTTGTGGCGTGGATTTTCACTTTGCGCATATTCGCCACAATTCAGTGCGAAAAACCAGTTGCAGTAAATGAAGGGATTGTTAATCTGAACCGCTCAAAGGGAGTTTCACGCTTTACGCCCTTTTACACTCATTCGTTCAACAGCGGTGTCGAGTCTTCGAACAAGAGACGCGAAAGTGCCGCTGAATCATGATTTTGTTGTCATAAAGGGGCTTCAAATGAAAGTTGCTCGTTCGCGTCGAAGCGGTTTCACGCTCGTCGAGCTGCTGGTGGTCATCGCCATCATTGGTATTCTCGTAGGACTGCTACTTCCGGCCGTGCAATCGGCTCGAGAAGCAGCCCGCCGCATGCAGTGCTCAAACAATCTGAAGCAGATGGGCTTGGCGGTCTACAACTACGAATCTGCACACAAGACGTTCCCGCCAGGTCGCTTGGCCCCGGACTGGATCCGCGCGGGAGAAGTTCGACGAAGCTACACGAACTACAACGGCGTTAACCAAGCGCCCGGCTCCACCGACTGGACCGGCTTTCGAAGCGTCCATGCGTTCATTTTGCCGTTCATGGAACAGACTAACATCTACAACCTGATCGACTTCGGTGCGCCGTCGGCTGTCAGGATGACACGCGGAGGAGTTCCTGAGAATACGAATTTCGCTGCTTACGCGAACGCGGCAAATCTGTTCATCTGCCCATCAGACCCGAATACGGGCCGGATCATTAGCGAGAACAACTATCGATACAACTTCGGCGGATCTACTCACTTCGCTGGAGCCCTGAACTCCGGTGCAAATCATGACCAGGGCGGTGTGATCAACGGGCTGTCCGTTCGTGGTAACGGTGCTTTCAGCATGGGCCGAGGCGTCCGAGTGGGCGGCGTCACCGACGGGTTGAGTAACACTGTATTCTTCTCCGAACGCAACAAAGGTGGCGGAGCTGATCTGCGGAACAATCCTCCCGACCGTCGCTGGGACATCATCACGATGCCAGGACGTACCCGCGACCTGCTCATGCCAGACGTCGTTTTCCAGAACTGTTTGACATACGTTCCCAGCCCTTCTCGTTTCCACTTCAACTCGGCCGGACGCTGGCTGGATGGAAGCGATTTCTCTAATGGCTGGCCTTTCGCGTTCTATTCATCAACGCTCTATAACCATGTCGCGCCGCCGAACTGGGCGGGCATGGATTGCGGAACGTGGAGTGCTATACCGGATGCTCCCGGTGAACACGCGATCGTTTCAGCGCGCAGCAGTCACACCGGTGGTGTAAACGCGGCCATGGGCGATGGCTCGATCCACTTCATCTCCGAGAGCATCGATTTGGGGGTATGGCGAGCGCTCGGCACGCGTGCCGAAGGCGAAGTTGCTCAGCTGCCACAATAAGTTGGCACGTACCATAGTTCTTCAACGGTCAGTTGCATCAGTTTGCAGCTGGCCGTTTTCTCTTGCATCGCACTAAGGCAAAGGCGGGATCATATGTTGAATGCAACATGTCGCTTAGCGGGGATCTCAATCCTTTTGGGACTATTCGGCTGTTCGTCCCAGGATGTCGATTCCAACCAAATTGCAAACGCTCAACAAGGCTATGACGATGCGTCTGAACTTGTTGAATCGGGTAGCTACGCTGAAGCACTGCCAATTCTTGACCAAGTGCTCGCGGACCCGGGGCTCGACCCAGACCAGGCAGCAACAGCGCTGTTGATGCGTGCGGTTTGTTACGCGGAATCTGGTGATACAGCTGCCGCTGAGGCGGATATCCAAGAGGCCGAAATGGGCGGTCCACCAGATGGCTGGCTCAATTTCGCCAAAGCCGCTGTGGCTGAGAAAAATGGTGACGCAAGTGCCGCAAAGAAACTCTACAGCAAAGCGCGACGGCTGAACCCGGCACTTAAGAAGCCCTAGCCGCTCGATGTTTCGTCGCGTCGCGCGATTTGAGAGTGTATTGCTTCACCAAAAGCCGCCAGGCTAGACATACGCATCTCGTTGTACTCACGCGAGGCGAGGACCCCGTCAGCGCCGGCATCAAATGCGCGGGATACGGCAGTTCGTGGTACACAATCGGTTTGAAAACGTCTACGGTTTACGCCATGCCGGAATAGCTCAATGCTCCATCGTCGAAGTTATCTTGCGGAACTTCCAACGCCCATGAGTTGTCAACCGTTAACGGGTCTTCAGTGTGGGCGACGCGGCACAAAAGCGTGCCTAAGCTGAGCAGCAGTACTACGGTGGTTTTCATGACTAAATGCTGGGGTTAATCAAGTTGGCGGGTTATCGACTCTGAGTTGGCATGAGGCAGAGCTGCTGCTTAGTTCGCGGGCAATTTCGCGAACCGGCCCCTGAAGTTGAGGATTCGTTGAGTTTGTGCCTTAGGAATCCGATTCGGTCAAATCGCCACCGCAGCGGTGCTATCCGCGAATGAATCGATCTTCAAACCACTCGCCTGAGCGATCTTCAGCCACAGATTCGCAACGGGCACTCTTTTGAAGATGTGATGATGGCCGGTCGAAATCGCGCCACTCAATCCGCCCGCGGTAACGATCGGTAAGTCGTTGTAGTCGTGGACTCGACCGTTCCCCATGCCGCTGCCATAGGTGATCAGGCAATTGTCCAACAGACTTCCGTTGCCTTCTTCCACATCGTTCAGTTGGCGTAGGAAATGAGCGAACTGTGAAACGTGAAAGCGGTCGATTTGCTTCAGCGATTCGCGGGCTTCGTCGCCCTTGGTGTGGGTCAGAACATGATGGTTTTGGGGACTATCAAACAAACCGTGATACATTCGCGGCGTATCCCAACGTTCCGGATCGATAACCAGCGTCGCAACACGCGTCAGGTCCTGCTTGAACGCTAATGTAATCAGCTCTGTCATCAAGCGGATGTACTGGCCCCGATCGTCTGGCTTTCCTTCGGGCCGTGCCGCTGGCGGGTTTGGATTCGACTTTGAATGTGATTCTGCCTTTTGAATCTGTTTTTCTACATCTCGAACGGAATCGAAGTACTCTCCCAGCTTGGACCGGTCGCTGGCGCCTAGCGATCGTTCCAGTCGCCGAGCGTCTTCAAGCACAGCATCGAGCACACTGTGGAATCGCGGGTCCGGCTTACCGAACAGCCGATCAAAAACGTCCCTCGGATTCTTTTGAACGTTGGCTGCATAGCCTGGTCCGTACCACGATATCGTCTCGAAGTACTTCGTTTCTTTTTGGTTTGTGTGATCGTTGCAGCTAAGTTCCAGCGACGGTAGCAAGGTGTCTTGGCCGATGTGGCCTGCAATCATTTGGTCCAGTGACGTGTTTACGGGGAATCCACCATCAAGTGCTTCGGTGTGCGGCGAACTAGTCAGCCAACAGCACCCTGCCTGTGCGTGGACGCCGGTTCCCCCGCGGAATTCTCGATCGAGGCCGGTGAATACATTGAGTTGCTCGCGGAAGCGTGCAAGAGGCGCAAGCGTCGGCGTCATCTGCCAATCGCGACCAGCGGAAGTGGGATGAAATGCTTCCTGGACGACTCCGTTGGGAACGTAGACCCACGCAAAACGCTTCGGGGGGACCATCGAGCTTGAATCGGCTATGGCTGGATGCATCGCATTGAGCAGCGGAAGCGCCAGCGCCGCCCCGGTTCCTCGAAGCAGAGTTCGCCGGCAAATGGAGCGATTGGAGAATGTGCTTGACATTGGGAGGTTCCGTATTCGCGTTGCAAGGCAGAAACGTGAAATGACAAATGAGCTATTCAAGCTATGTTGGCATAATTTGGATGTGACTGAAGCAGGCTGATAGTATGGACTACTGCTGTACAGTTCTCACATTTCGAAATGGATAACTTTTGACGATTTCAACCACCAGCGTCGAAAAGCGACAATCATCTTTCATGGTTCTTTGGACGATCTGCTCAATAGCGGGTGTATCAAAGTATTCCAGCTTTCGACCAAGCGCGAAACTCAGCAAGTGTTCGGTGAAACCCCGAACAAAACGTTCCTTTGAAGACATCAAGCGGGCCTTGAATTCCGCCGGAGTAGTAAAGTCGCCGATTCCCGCTAGCCTGCCGGATGCGTCAATCATCTCACCGCCGTCCATTTCTCGCCAACGACCGATTGCGTCGAAATTCTCCAGTGCAAAGCCCGGTGGATCGATCCGGTCATGGCATGCGGCACACGCCGGTTTGGCTCGATGTAATTCGACCTTTTCTCGCAGCGTTAGATTGTCGACATTTTCTTGTTCATCTATGTCTGCCACTGCCACCTGAGGCGGGGGAGGGTGCCGGTTAAACAAAGTGTCCAGAATCCAAACGCCGCGACGTATGGAACTTGTCCGATGCGGGAATGAAGTCAACGTCAACACTGCTGGACTTGTGACGATCCCGCCGCGTTGTTCATCAAATCGCTTAACACGATGCCACAGCTGATCATCCTTCGCCTCGGCCGGATGAATCGTTTGGCTGTCTTGCCACGTACGCAATTCGTCGCGTGGATGATTGTAGAATTCTAGCAGCTTGCTGTTGACGAACGTGTAGTCGCAATCGAGTAACTCCGTGATCGGACGATCTTCGACAAGGATGGCTTGGAATTGCAGCAATGACTGTCCAAACATGTCTCGAGCGAGTGTCCGTTTGTTGTTGATCGCGCTGTAAAAGCCTGGGAACAACTTGTTATCAGGTTGAGCCGACCACAACTCTGGCAGTCGCAACCACTGAACGTAAAAGCTCTCGGATAGTTCGATGCTGCGACGATCCCGAAGCATGCGGCGCACCTGACCAGTCAATATTCTGTCGTCCTGCAACGTGCCTTCCGCAGCGAGACCGAGCAGTTCATCATCCGGCATCGTGCTCCATAGAAAGTAGCTGAGCTTGCTAGCGAGCGAGTAATCGGAGACAGAAGCGACGGTCCCGTATGAGCTGGAGGGGGCTTCGCCGGTTTGGCTATTTCCCGATGGACGTTGTGCATC
>DNPC01000047.1 GCA_003501565.1 Planctomycetaceae bacterium
GTTCGCAAACAGGCCCCTAGATTGCCGGGCTTCTCCGTACGGTCCAGCACCAAAACTCGGCTACTCGGCGACAGTGTTAATTCACTGAGCGCCGGTGTTCTGGCTCGCGCCAACGCAACCGGCTGAGACTCATGCTGACCGTACGATATTTTGTCTGCTACGGTTTGACTAACCGGCTGCACCTGGACGGCGGGCATAGCCGGGGCGAGCAACTCTGCTTGGGTTTCGCCAGCGAACACACGCTCGATTTCGACACCTGAATTCAATGCTAGCTGAATTTCCTCGGCGCCATCGATCAGGAAAAGCCCGGTCTTTCGGCGTTTCCTGGCATCCCTCAGTTGGCGAAGCTGACGGACTGCGGGATTCTGGATACTGGTGATTGTTGGCAGTCGAGTCATCTTGGTTGGTTTCTGATTGCACGCATTACGGCCCCAAGCAAACTCAGAACCACCCAGGCACTACGACCCTCAAAGGCCAGCCAACCGATTTGGTTGCTATCGGGCGAACCCGCAAGTCGGATTTGCTGGCAAGGCCCAAGCTTCGCTTAAACGACGGTGACGCTCTCGATCGATGGTTACCGAGTGCGGAGCTCGCACTACATCATACTTGTCGACAACGTTTTTTGAGGGCAGCATGCAGGACAGTAATCCCTACCTGACTCAAGAGGTGCTCTCCGCGTCTCCATTTCGCCTGCGTTACCTACTGGTGGCTCGCGCCGAAGAACTTTGTGGTCTGGTTTTACTGCTTTGGAAAGAGGGCCACAATCAGGAAGCCTCAGGCTGGATTCTGCGCGTCCGTGAAATCCTTGGGGAGTTGCTCGGGGGTGTTCAAGACAAGGAAAACCCGGCCAGCGAAGACATCGCCGATCTTTACGTATTTATGCTCCAGCTCGTAACTCAAGCCGAGCAGGATCGTGACACGCAGGCACTCACTCGGCTCCAGGAACTGTTGGGGATCGAGAAAGAGACTTGGGCGCAGGTTCAGGAAGCATTCGGTAATGTCCAGCGTCCCACCCAAGCCAACGGCTCCGCACCGCCACAATCCCCAACTTCGGCGGGAGTCAGTTCAGGCCCTGCTCCGACGATCCCCCCCAATCCTATGGGCGGCTCCCTTCGCGGTAGTTCACCGAGTGGGAATTCACTGAGTGGTGGTTCACTGAGCGGCGGTTCACTGAGCGGTGGTTCACTGAGCGTCGAAGCCTAAGAACATTGCTCGCCCAGAGATGCGAAGCTGGCTATTTCATCAGGCGACGATCCGGGTTTTTCTTGTGGTAGTCCGGTCCTAGGATGTGGTAATCCGATAAACCGAACCGTTTCCCCATGCTCTCTGAGCCGATACGTTCGCCTGGCACCCGCAAAGCCAAATACCTGAAGAGCCCCAGGAAAAGATGGCTGGGGAAGATGTAGGAAAAAAACTATTTCTGCTCTTTGAACGTCGACCAACTGGTCCACGCCAACCCGCTGGCAGCGATCAAGAAAAGCACATCGATCAAGTAGCTGGAGGCCTTCAAAGGTGCCAGCGCAACCTGCCCCGATAGACCAAGGATAAGGTCAAAGAGAAATATCAGAGCGACCAGGACGGATAAGACCAGTCCGATCAAACACAGTGCTTTCGGCATCAGCCAACCTTTTTGGCTTGTGGCAGACGAGTACATCAGTGCGACTCCCGTGAAAGGGCGCAGCGTGGCATGCCTACTGGCAGGATTTCTCGCAGCAATGCTGCCAGTCTTCCCGCTAGCATCGGGCTAGTATAATCCAACGCCATGTTCTGTCACCTATGTCCCCTATTTATCCTGTTTTGCGTGGCGAATCGCTCCCCAGCCCCGGTTTCTTCTTCATTACCGGAACATTCATTACGGCCCCAAATCGGCGATTATCGCAAATGGCACTCGCCCGACGAGCCAATCTGTGGCGTCAAATGAGCTCGAATAGCGACTCTGCAAACGCCCCGCGGGACCAGAGCCAGAACCCAAAATCTCTGCTTGCCAAGTTCTTCGATTTATCCCGGTCCTGAGGTTTTATCCAAGTCTTGTGATTTTAACTCACGCGACTCGGCGGCGCTGGTGCGTGCCCAGCAAGCCCACTACTGGATCGCCTCCAACCCTCACCCGTTATGACTTCGGTAAATTATCGGGCGTTATCGTCCTGATTAAAGGGGCGACGGCCTCAAGCGTAGTGAACTTAGCGTATTGAACGTAATCGAGTAATCTTAGTTGATCGGCAGGTTGCCTGAACACGCAGCCAGGCCAGAATCGCAAACTTCATAACTCATTCATTGGACCCGCTCACCGTGGCCCTGTCAGTTGAAGAAGTCCGGCAGACTCTGAGGAAGCTCATGCCCGTGGCGCGGAAGTATGCTTACTTCGATCATGCGGCCGTCGCTCCTCTGCCAAGTCCGACTTCTGAGGCCATTCAAGGATATGCAAAGACGGGAGAAGCGTCCGGCGATGTGCATTGGCTCCAATGGTCAGCTGGTGTTAGGCAACTTCGGCGAACTGCTGCAGAGCTGATCCACGCAGCTCCCGACGAAATCGCACTCGTAAATAGCACCACGCAGGGGCTTAACATCGTTGCAAGCGGCTTTCCATGGAAGGCAGGTGACAACGTCATCTTGCCCGACAATGAATTCCCGTCCAACTCATTACCCTGGAAACAGCTAAACGCCCAGGGAGTGGAAACGCGGACCGCCAAATCGTCCCCCGAAGGCAGTCTCTCGCTTGAGAGTATTGGCGAATTGATTGATGACCGAACGCGGTTGATCGCCATTAGCTGGGTTGGATTCGCGAGTGGTTTTCGTATCGACGTCGAAGAGCTTTGCAAACTGGCACATTCAAAAGGTGTTCTGGTTTGTCTGGACGCCATCCAAGGACTGGGCGCATTCCCGCTCAACGTAAAAGAAACCAAAGTGGATTTTCTGTGCGCCGACGGTCACAAATGGATGTTGGGCCCTGAAGGGGCGGGTATCCTCTATATCGCTCAGCAGCACTGGAATTTACTGCGTCCCGTTGGCGTAGGTTGGGGCTCGTTGGAATCAGGAGGATTTACGCCCGGCTCAGAAAAACTCAAGGAAACACCAGCGGTTTACGAAGGCGGGACAACCAACATGCCAGGCATGTTAGGACTGGGCGCAAGCCTTCAAACGCTGGTCGACTTGGGTGCAGGTCAACCGAACAGTCCCGTAGCGGCCGCCATCATGGAAAACGTTCAGTCGATCGAAAGCGCATGTAAGGCTAGCGATTTAACCGTGCATTTACCTGCTGAAGAACATCGCAGTGGAATTGTCGGGATCACCTGGCCTGAAGCCCGTGACGATACCGACTACATGGAGGCTCGAAAGGCCTTGCTCGAGCACGACGTTGTTACCAGCGTCCGAGGCGGACGTCTCAGGGTCGCAACACACGCCTACAACAACCAAGATGATATTGATCGGCTGGTTCATGGCCTACATGCTTTCCGCAGCCGCAACTAACACCGCAGCGTTATCGAATCCCCTCAGGATTGCCGTCTCGGCAACATCTCCATCATGAGCAGTGCACCACGTACGGCTGTCTACACCGGTTCTTTTGATCCGGTCACTCTTGGTCACTTGAACGTTGTTCAACGAGCAAGCCGGTTGTTCGATGAACTCGTGATTGGAGTCGGCATCAACTCCGAGAAAGCTGCCTTGTTTACACCGGAACAACGCGTCGATCTCATCGAAGAAGTCGTCAGGGATCTTCCGAACGTTCGCGTCGAGACATTTACGGGGCTGGCAGTCAGCTTCGTCCGGCAGTGTGGCTCGCACGTCATGGTGCGTGGTATCCGACCACTCACGGATATCGCAGGAGAGTTTACGATGCTGATGGCCAATCGCCAGCTTGATGATGAGATCGAGACGGTGTTTCTGATGGCCGACGAACAGTACTCACACGTCTCCAGTTCCCTGATAAAGCAAATCGCGCTGCTTAGCGACGAAGATAAACTCAGCAAGTTTGTCCCTCCATCCGTGGTTGGACCGCTTCGAACGGCGATGCAGAACCGCGAGAATTAGCCAAGGTCACGCAATTGAATTCAGCTGACTGGCTAGCACGTCACCAACGCGCTATCGCAGACGCAATGTGCCGTGCCTACGATCCCCAACATTCCATTGTGATCCAGCGTGGCGAGGGCTCTCGAGTATGGGACGCTGATGGTCGCGAGTACATCGATCTAACATGTGGTTACAGCGTAACAAACCTGGGCCACCAACCGCCCGAAATCGTAAGGGCGGCCGCTGAGCAGCTACACCAGCTAGCACACCTGACCGGTCGCATCTCACCGAGCCAAATTGAACTGGCAGAGACGCTCCTCGAATTGACTCGACAGCCAAACCACTCCGAAGAGCGTCGAGTCATTTTCAATACGACTGGCAGCCGCGGGATAGAGACGGCAATTGCGGCCGCACAGGCGGCTCGCCCTGGACGTGTGGTTTCCGTTTCACCCAGCTTTCACGGTAAATCACTTGGTACCCGAGTTCATTCTTCGATAGTTAGTCAATCGACAACCGATCCATCAGATATGTGCGCCACGCCTGCGATCCGGCGACCGTCACACGAATATCCTTACTGTGGCCGCTGTACGCTGCAGACGACCTATCCTGGCTGTGAAATTGCGTGCGGCCATTCGCTATTGAACTTTATCAATCAAAACGCCGCCGAGATTTCAGCTCTTCTAATCGAACCGATACTCGGCGCTCGCGGCTATATCGAACCGCCCCCGACGTATTTTCAACAGCTATCAACACTAGCGCGTCAACATGGCATCACTACCATTGCTGATGAGGTACAGTCGGGCCTGGGCCGATGTGGAGCCTGGACTTGTTCGCAGGAGCAAGGCTGGACGCCGGATCTGCTTGTTTTTGGGAAGAGCCTCGGGGCCGGCATCGTCCCAATTTCTGCCGTGGTCGGCAGCAGTGAAGTGCTGTCGAAACTCTCTAGCCAGCAAGTTTCAGAGACGTTTGCTGGATCGCCATTTGCCTGCAGCATTGGTTTAGCCACCCTCGAATTCCTCAAGAACAAGGATGTTATCGCATCGGGCGCACACGTGGGACAACAACTTCGGTCCGTTGCGGGTCAATTGTTCCGTGGAATTGAGCCAACCAAAGCACCGCGGATCGAGGGACGGGGCTGCGTTTGTGCACTCGAATTCGCGTACGAGCATCCAGCCCCCAACGCAGAAAAGCTCGCCCGCGAATTTACCCAGGCATGCACTGCCGCGGGACTGCTGGTCCATTGGTCAGGCCCAGGCGAGCGAACACGGGTTGTCCTCTTGCCACCGCTGAATCTCAATGAACTGGACTTCAAAGAAACAGCATCTCGACTTCGCCAAGCCACTTCCATTTGGCTACAGAAGCTCAACGCCCAAGAGTCGTGATAGAGTCGTCGAACTCGTCCGGAGATTCTGCTCGTTGAGTCCCGCGACCGATGTTGCAGCGATTTCCGCCATTCGATCGACCATTCGCTCTTTGCAGCTCACCAGGTCTGCTTCGACCCGTTGCATTGATTCTGCCACCGGATCATTACTTTGCAATGCTGATCCAAGCAATGCTGCTGCCAGCCCAGAGGACTCTTCCTCTTCCGGCTGAGCGGGTTCAGGAACCCACGGGGCAAGCATCGTATCGAGTGCAACTACCGACGCCCCTATCGCTATCAACTTCAGCATTTCATCCGGACGAGCCGCCGGCAATTCGGCAATGATCACCGCCTCCTTTCGGTCGGCTTCAATGCACGCGCGTCGCATCTTATTGAGCAAGGCGACGTGTTGCACTGAAACGAATCGTTCGTTCGATGCAATACACAAGTAATCTGCACCAGCGTCGATCGCCGTCCGCACATCGGCGTCACTGGTTCCAACTCTGAATCCGACGCCCAAAGGTACATTGCCTGTCGCTGCCCTGATTGCGCTGAAATAGTCAGCAATCTGTGCTGCCCCCGCTTCACTCGGCCAACGAGCATTCAAACTCCCACGTTGCCAACAGTTGACTTGAACTGCATCAGCACTAGTGACATCCGAAAAAGTGATCGGCTCTCCCGCGTAAATGTTCGCAAAGCGAATCGGTAGGTCGGTCGCTTCTACATCGGGAAAATCCTGTTCGGTCGCGTAGACTCCGATTTGCTGTCGCTGCAAGATGCCGCAAAACCGCTGCCACACATTCGGTAGCTTCCAACGCTCCGTACCGCTTAGAATCAGAGGAGTTGGCAGGTCGAGTGCATTGCATCGGTCGGTCGCAATTCTATGACCTAAAGTTACGTCGGCGCTGGCCTCTCCAGCGCGGCGCATCGGTGCGTTGGCAAAGTACAGCTCATCCAGGACGCCCGATTCATCGTAAATCATGTCTATCTTTCAAGTGGTTTGTCTTCGGCCGAATTTCGACACAAACGCGGTTGGTCGGTTTCAGGCGAGTTAGCCCTTTTCGGCTCGACTTCGGTAGGCTCGAAAGTCCTTCCCATCACTCTTGATCCCCACTCTTGCGAGCAGTAGCCCAACGCGCATAAAGTCAGCATCCTTCATTCGCACCTTACGTACGTCCGCAGAAACACTCGCCACATCTCCGCGAACATACAGAACTCCACCCCGCATTTTGTGCCCCATATTCTCACCGGCACCATTACCGAGCAACAAAGTGCCAGCAACCATTCCGTATCCGGCGGAGTTGCCAACTTTGCTGCGAATGAACGCGTCGGCACCTGCAAGCCCTTGTCCTACAAAATCCCCCGCACGTCCAAGCACAACGACTAGACCGCCTCCGGCGTGGATGGCGACTTGGTTACCAGCATTCCCGCGCACGATGACTGTCCCACCAACCAGCGAACATCCACACGCATCGCCGACATTACCAGACACCTCAGCGAGCGTGCCATC
>DNPC01000494.1 GCA_003501565.1 Planctomycetaceae bacterium
GGAACGCGTGGTGATGCTCCGAATCCCGAATTTAGGCTCGGAGGGTCACCATTCAATGAATTTGGTCTGCTTTGCGTGGTACTAGCAGAGTAGTCAGGCAAAGAATTCGACGAATTGGAATCTGCGCGACCGCCTGGCAAGCCTGGACGGTTGTTCAGCCCAGATGCTGGGAGCTGACTGGCCAACGTTGAATCCGTTAGCCCGCCTAGATATCCTGGCCCGTTTGTGCCTGTCTGGCCAGTCCGTGAATTACTCGGGAGATTTCGAGCATCCGATAGAAACTTGTCGCCCAGAGTACTCGAGTTGCTACCCGTTGTTGGACGTGGATAGGCTCCCTCCGGCAACGGTTGCTGAACTGTCATCGCGGGTTGCTCAACTTCGGCCAATCGCCCATTACCTAGTCCCGCCAACGTTCGCTCGATATCGTTCTTCGCGACTGGCCCCCAACCTCGGATTACTTCTAAACTTGGATTGCGTGGGAGGACCTTTGTGCCAACTCGAACCGCGATCCGGCTAACATGGCCGACCAGTTCGACTGGCATGGTACTCGCCTGCTCAATTGTCTCTGCAATGCCACGTTCATATTCGCTGAGCATGATTTTTGCGTGGTCGGGCGATAGCTGGATGATGTAATACAGTTTGCCATCGCGGTCGCGGTCCCATCCGAAAGTCTGTTCGGCTGTCAGCGAAGTGATATGGCCGTCATCTGGAACGATGCTGGAAGACGTACTGCCCGGGATTCGTGACGGTTGTACTGGAAGGCTGCTGGGCAAGCCAGCAGCGCCGGTCTGCCCGCCTCGGCTGGAAGTGGCGCTATCTGGATAATTAAGCGGCAGAGAATTGGCCGAACCGAGCGCAGGTCGCTGGTCACCAATCGAGCCACCGTAAGGCGCAACCTGACAGGTAAGCAGATAAAGCGTGACTACTGAGATAACGTTCATGCTTGCCGTCCCTGTGCCTCAATCGCGGGGGACACAACGATCCTGTTGGTCAGACGTTGATTGCCCAAAGGATTGATAGCAATGACTCCGTTGTGATTGCTTTCCGCTAGCGGCCGTGCAGTTTGCGGGGAAGAAACTGTCGGCGCACGCGGACTCCGGTTAACACCTTAATGCAAGTTAGTGGCCTGAGTAAAGAGAGGTTAGGTGGGCAGCAGAGCGCGATTAACGGGATTTGCTTAGTTGAGCGCCGGATCTTGCGCCCACTTTCGAGAGATCCGCTTGAAATAGCCCAAGGTGTTCCCGGGAGTCAACGATCGAAGCCTTCGCGCGTTCACGTTACGCACCGCGCAGGAAAAGTTCGTAGATCTGTCCAGTCTTTGTTAAGCCTCCGAGAAGTACGGGGAACCTTGCGTGTGACTAGGTAGTTTGTGCTGGATGGGAGGTCTGAATGGTGGCCGGATGTGTATCACGCGACGATTGTCGGGAACGCTCCTTGGTAAACAAGCAATCTCCCTAAAGTAATTGCCCCGTTCGAATCGAAAATAACAGCGGACAGTTTGTTCTGCATAGTCCCAATCAGATCGATTGATCGGGTGCGATGTTAACAGGCTGCATCAGTTAGGGGGGAATCTAACTGAGTGGCAGATTCGCTGAACGGAATCCGCCGCACTAGCGTGACAGGTGCGCTCACTGCCGATGGTAGTCTGCGTATTCTATTGCGTCGATTCTCCGTACCTTCGTGTTTTGCGAAGTCTAGCTGGGCGGTCGGTACTCGCCTCTGGTCAACTGCCTCATTCGCTCGGGGGTGTGGATGTGGGCGTTAGATAACCGCGGGACCTGTAGCGAAGCTGACCAACACCTTAACAAGTACTGCAGAAGGAAAGCTGAGCCTGACGCATTGGTACTTGTTCACTTTAGGCCCTGACCCAAGTGTTTGTTAGACGGCGTGTCAAAGGAATGACAGCCACGCATCGACAGCTTTGATGTCATGCGAGTTTAGCGAGCAGGGGCGTAACGGCTGGCTTAGTTCAGCAACTGAGTTGGATTAGCTGGCTCTGAAACACGTAAGGAAAACGGAGATCCTGCATATGAAGGTGTTCACCACAGGACAGGTCGCAAAGATCTGTAAGGTGGCCCCTCGAACCGTGAGCAAATGGTTCGACTCCGGCCGACTCAAAGGGTATCGCATTCCTGGTTCCCAGGACCGTCGTATACCTCGCGAGTATCTCATCAAGTTCCTCAAGGAGCATGGTATGCCCTTGGGAGACTTGGAAGATGAGGCGATGGCCAAGGTTCTGATCGTTGCTCAAGACCAAGTACTGATCGAAAACCTCAAGCGGGAACTTCCGCCTGAGAAAGCGTTCAAGGTTGGTACCGCTGCAAGCGGTTTTGAGGCGGGCATCCAAGCCGAGAGTTTCAATCCCGACTGCATGATCGTGGACTTCTCGATCGGCAAAGTTGAGGCTCTACAGATCTGCCAGAATTTGCGCAAGAACAACGACTTCACCGAAATCGTTTTGATCGCGCTTCTGCCTGATGACGGCCAAACGTTTAGCTTCGATCGCAGTGCGATCAACGAAACGTTTAAGAAGCCATTTGACGCTCGACTGCTAGCCGAGCGATTGCGAACACTGGTCGGAGGCAAGAAGGAGTTGGTCTAAGGCTTAGCTACTCAGCCAAGCTGCCTCGCCCATTGAGGTCCCGCGACTAACACCCTTACCCCGCCAGCAAACAGCGAACCAAAGCTCACCTGTCCACTTGGGCAAGTGAGCTTTGTCGCGTTTTGGGGCGTGCTTTCCGTTCCTGATTTTCTGCCGTTTGCAGGTTGGAGGTTGCAGGATGGAGGTTGGGCTGCAGGCTGCCAAAGCGCCGCCCCTGCTCTCCAGCACCGCTCTGACACCGGTCGATGGCAGCCGTTTGCACGGCCCGATACCGAGCTCTACCGCAGGCTACGGCTGGCAGCGATGCGGTTATCCGATGCCGTGCACGGCTAGTCAATTACTTCTTGCCCACGATAATCGACGCGGGCTATCTGAGTGCTAGGGTGGACATTTAATCCCCGCCGTGTTGCGCACTCGCCCCCCATGCGGTTCCAATCAGCGAGAGCGGCCATGACGAATGAGAAATCTACTTTGACCCATGTAGATTCTGGCGGTAGGGCCAACATGGTGGATGTCGGCTCGAAGGATATCAGTGTCCGTGAAGCCACCGCCCGTGCAACAGTTGAATTGTCCGAAGACGCTGCCGACGCGATCAAAAACAACTCGGCGAAGAAAGGCGATGTTTTAACCGTAGCTCGGATCGCTGGGATCGGGGCGGCAAAACGGACCGATGAGCTCATTCCGCTGTGTCATAGCGTGCCGATCGATAGCGTTCAACTCGAGTTCCATTGGCAGGACAGCAATCTGCTTGAGATCAAATCCACCGCAAAGGCAACCGGGCGAACAGGAGTGGAAATGGAGGCTCTCGTCGCG
>DNPC01000485.1:0-5318 GCA_003501565.1 Planctomycetaceae bacterium
ATCTCGTTGCTCACCATCCCAGCTGGAACTTTGCCCGGCCAACGCATGATGAAGGGCACACGCAGCGAACCTTCGAGTCCGGTGAAGTATGAACCGCGCCACATGCCACTAAATCCTTCGTGCGGCTCCTGGCTCTCGGGGCCATTGTCGGCTGTGAAGATCACAATCGTGTCGTCAGCAACACCCATCTGATCGATTGCATCCAGGATGCGTCCGACGTAGTCGTCGGTCTGTGCCAGAATGTCCGCCCATTTGCCATTCTTGGTTTTGCCTGCAAAGTCCGGGTGAGCGGTCACGGGCATGTGGGTTTGCGTGTAGGGGATGTAAGTGAAGAACGGCTTGCCTGCGCGATGACTGCGCTGCATGAAATCGATGGCTTTCGTCGTGAACTCATCATCGATCAACGCTCGCTTCTTCAGGTCGTAAACCTCAATCTGCTTAACCTCTTCGCCCTTCCTGCCACTCAAAACATGCTCGTAGCGCGAGAGCGGATGAAGTCCTTCCACAAACCTGGGGTTGTCGGGCCAGAATGCTTCATCCGTTGAGTTGGGAATGCCGTACCATTCGTCGAAGCCCTGGTCGATAGGATACCTGCCGGGCGAGTCACCCAAATGCCACTTCCCAAACATGCCCGTTGCATAGTCTTGCTCGGCAAACATCTCGGCCAGCGTATACTCCCATTGCACCAAGCCGTACTCAGAGGGCTCGATCGGAACCTCCGCATTGCCGGTACGAATTGCATAACGACCTGTCAGTAGAGCCGCTCGCGACGGTGTGCATTGGGCTTCTACATTGAAGTTCGTACTGCGGAAGCCTTGTGAGGCCAGCTGGTCAATTCGCGGAGTCGGAGCGCCACGAGTAATGCCACCTCCGTAACACCCTAGTTCACCGTATCCAAAGTTGTCCATCAGGATGATGACAACGTTCGGCTGGCCTGCGTCTGCCGCCTGCGCGCGGTTGGCGATACCTCGACAAGCGAGGCCGAGCAGACACAGCGCGACAGCACATCGTGTCCGGCCAAACAAGTTTCTTTCAATGTTCATGCTATTCCTCAACATCAATGGTGATCTTTTCAATGCGACCGGAGAACAAAAAAGGTGCCGTGTATGCATGGCTCACGGGGGTGCCGTAGTTCTTGCCGACGGTCAATCCGTAGCCCGTCATCATGCAATAGTTGAAAGCTGTCTTCACGTCGTCCATTTGACCGACGGCCTTTCCATCTACTGTCATGGTGACATTACCAACGTAGTAATCGGGAGTCGTATTCTTGCCAGTAGGCTCAAAATGAATCGTGCACTTATGCATGCCAGAACTAAAAGTTGTGCTCGACGCGAGATGGTACTCCTTGATCTTTAGGTAGTTAGAAACGTAGTGGAGCTTTCCATCCTTGATATACAGACTCCAGCCTCCCGTCTCGCCACCACTGCAAAGCAAGACACCTTCTGTATCACCATCTGCGAGCTCAATCTCAGCAGTAATGGTGTGCGACTTGCCCAAAATTTGCGGAGCTGCCAGTGGGTGGAGGATGGAAGTGCCCTGGTAGTAGGTGTAACTGTCTCGCTTGATAGACGCCACTGGCCGACCAGGGTCGCTAGCTCGCTCATAGCGGCGATCGTCTAGGGGCAAGACATTGTTCTTCTCCGCCTCCTCGAACCAAAGTGAAATCAACTCCTCCAACTTCTCCGGATTCTGACGTGACAGATCGTTGACTTCAGTAAAGTCGACATCGGTGTGGTAGAGCTCCCAGCGGTCGTCGTCCCAGCTATCCCCCTTCTTATGCAAGGTCACTGCCTTCCAACCATCCGACCAAATGGCCCGGCTGCCGAGCATCTCGTAGTATTGGCTCTTCCGACGCGTCGGCACATTAGAATCATCGAAGGTATACAGCATGCTGACACCTGGCATCGGCTGTTGTGAAACGCCGTTGACGGAAGTCGGAGCCGGAATTCCGGTAGCTTCCAGTAACGTCGGAACAACATCGATCAGGTGATGGTATTGCGAGCGGATCCCCCCCGCGTCCTGGATTTTTGCGGGCCAGGAGATGATCAGCGGGTCGGTATTTCCGCCAGCATGCGTATCTTGCTTCCAACGTTTGAAGGGCGTGTTGCCCGCTAGGGACCAGCCCAGAGGGTACAGCGGATCCGACTCCGGCCCGCCAATCTTGTCCAGTTCCTTGAGCATCTCTTCAGGCTTTTGCAGGTTATAGTTTCGATAGCGGTCCGTATTGGTCGCACCATGGATGGTCCCCTCCTGCGAGGCTCCATTGTCGGAAGCCAGGATGACGATTGTGTTTTCTCGGATGCCAAGGTCATCCAACGCCGAGACGAGGCGTCCGATATGATGGTCGGTGTGGTCCAGCATGGCAGCGAACGCTTCCTGCAGGCGACAGTAGACAAGCCGTTCGGTTTCGTTTAGCCCGTCCCACGCTCGTATGCTCGGGTCGCGTGGCGCGAGCTTTTGGTCGGCCCCAACTATTCCCAGTTTCTTCTGACGAGCGATCGTCTCTTCACGCACGCGGTCCCAACCCTGGTCGAACCTACCTCGGTACTTTTCCAGGAACTCCTGCGGTGCGTGCAACGGACCGTGACAGGCTCCGAATGGTAGATAAGCAAAGAACGGCCGACCCGTGCTCGCCTGTTGTTGATCTCGGATGTAAGAAATCGTACGGTCGACCAAGTCTTCGGTTAGGTGATAGCCGGGCCGCCGAGGGGTATCAATGAAGTGATTGTCCTGAACAAGCAACGGCGCAAACTGGTCGGTCTCACCTCCGAGGAATCCGTAGAACTTCTCAAAACCTTGTCCCAACGGCCATCGGTCAAACGGTCCCGCGGAGGTATACGCCGTATAAGGAGCCAAGTGCCATTTGCCCACCGCCATCGTGTTGTACCCGTTCTGTTTAAGCACTTCGGGTATCATTGCCGCGCTCTTAGGGATTGAACCGTAGCCGCCCGGGTAACCGGTCGCTGCTTCAGTGATTGCCGCGAGCCCAATGGCGTGATGGTTGCGACCTGTCAGCAATGCACCTCTTGATGGTGAGCAAAGTGCCGTCGTATGAAAGTTGGTGTACCGCAGTCCACCGGCGGCTAGCTTGTCGACATTGGGCGTATCGATGGGGCCGCCATAACAACCCAAATGCCCAAAACCAACATCATCCAGCAAGACAACCACAACATTGGGAGCACCTTCGGGAGCGGACAGCGGTAGTGCCGGCTTCCAATCAGGCGTCGACTCTCGGTAAGTCTTTTGGATGTCGCCGCCAAACTCAGGTGGTTGTAACGGCAGCGTGGTTCGGTCCTGCGCCGAGACGAGCTGTGTACTCATCAGCACGGCGAAAATCGACAGAATAAAGTTGAGTGAGATGGCAATTCGAGCGATCGTCATTTCGGTATGACGCATGTTTTCCTCCGCTGAGAGGTTAGAATCTAGAGAAACGAACGAAGCTTAAGAAGAGTCGCTAAATGCTCCCAAGAAGTGGGCTCGTCGTCTACGTAAATTGCGCAACCCCCTCTTTTATGTCCGGGATTTCTAGCCACCCCCCGACAGCGAGAATCCGAGCACTATGGAAATTCAGCAGTACTCAGATTTCGATGAATTCGGTGCCGCCATCGCCGGTGCGGACATCGACGTTCAGCTCATGCGGCCTTACGAACGATACTGGACCATCCGCCACTGGATGGAAGGCGACATCCATATTCAACACTGTGTGGAAGGCAGCAGCCTACACAGCCGCGGTGCAATCGCACCTGAGGGATGGGCGGTGTTTGCACCTCTTAATGATGCACCGACAACTGTAAACGGAGAAGAATTGGCACCCGGTTCTATCGTGTTGATGCCAGCCGGCACGGAGTTTTACATTCACGGTGAAGGTCGTTCCGAATACAGCACACTCTTTTTGCCCGAGGACCTTATCGTCCCCGATGGAGTATCACGCAAAGCGTTCAACACTTTGCGCATCGTGCCATCCACAGATAGTGCAAAACAACTCTTGGCCACGATTCGTAGGGTAACGCGATTGGAACTTGGCGCGGCACACTCCGATTCGTCAACTGGATCGTCCACATCCATTGCTGAACAGCTGGCCTCGGAACTACGACAGGTTGTAGGCACTGGATTTCCGTCGCCGTTGAATGCGAACGGCAAGTCCTCAAGACGCAGCCCTGCACTCGTGTCCAAGGCACTGGAGCTGATCAACGGCTCCTCGGCGCCCATCACTTCGGTCTCGATGTTGTCCTCGCTACTCAGGGTTTCCCCCCGAAGCCTTCTCGCTGCCTTTCGGCGCGAGCTTGGCATTGCACCTGAGACATACCTCTTAAACCATCGACTGCATCGCGCGCGACGGATGCTACTTCGTTCAACGCCCGACAACAACACCGTGTCCACAGTAGTCTCTAAATGCGGATTCACCGACCCCGGACGTTTCGCAGGGCGATACCAAAAGCTGTTCGGTGAGTTGCCGTCTAAGACACTCCAGCGCAAAGCAGTTTGATCACCCTGCCGCGAGCCGACGAAATCTCTCCCGTATTCCCCCTCGTGAGCATCTCCTCTGCGCTCTCTGCGCCTCCGCGATTCAAAATCCTCGCTCAAGGAAGTCTCACATGACGGATCTAAACAAGCTAACCGAAGCAATCATCGGCAATCGAAAGTTGATGGACGGTTTGCATCGGATCGTCAACAACCTCCAGGAGAACCCATGATCGGTGGGTCGATTGTAGAAACGCAGAGTAGCTGAGGACGCAGAGTTCTTATCCGAGCATCCCTCTGCGATCTCCGCGTCTCCGCGTTTCAAAACCTCCATCCCACTGCGCTCTCTACGCCTCCACGTTTCAAAACCCTCGCTCAAGGAAGTTTCACTTGACGGATCTAAACAAGCTAGCCGAAGCAATCATCGGCGTGGTAATCGAAAGTTGGTGGACGGTTCGCATCCGATCATCAACAACTTCAAGGAGATCGCATCATCCGGTGTGTTGAATGTAGAAACGCAGCGGCACTGAGTACGCAGAGTTCTAGTCCGAGCATCCCTCTGCGCTCTCCGCGTCTCCGCGTTTCAAAAACCTCGCTCAAGGAGGTGTCACACCACGGATCTAAACAAGCTAACCGAAGCAATCAGCAATCATCGGCGCGGCAATCGAAAGTTGATGCACGGTTTGCATCCGATCGTCAACCACTTCAACGAGAACCCATAATCGGTGTGTTGATTGTAGAAACGCAGAGTGGCTGAGTACGCAGAGTTCTTATCCGAGCATCCCTCTGCGTTCTCCGCGTCTCCGCGTTTCAAAAGCCTCGCGCTCCAGCGCAAGGCGGTTTTGATCACCGGCCGC
>DNPC01000485.1:5376-5946 GCA_003501565.1 Planctomycetaceae bacterium
AGGCGGTTTTGATCACCGGCCGCGAGCCAGCACGACACAAATCCGCTGCGGCTCGCCATTGCAACACAGCTGTCTTAGCGGGCAACGCATTCATAACAACAGCTGCTGTCTGGATTCGCGCTGCGCCGCTTTTGTTGTTAGCGCTTTGTCATGCTGACTGAAACGGGTGGGCCAGTTTGACTTTCAGCGTTAGGTCCTTCACAAACCCTCGTTGAATTCCTGCTTGGCAAGAGCGGTGGACAAAGCATCTAAGCAACGCGTCTTCACCAGAGACTTCACAAGTCCAGCTTCTCGAATCGACCAACCCTCGTTGCATGAAATAGGCTGGGTGCAACCAGCTTGTGGTGAGCGAACATACGTTCAAGTAGTTCACCCCAGACTCGAGGTGATGAATACCACGCCCTTTGTAGACGTCATGTACTCGGCTGTGCGAGTGTCCGTTGACCCACAATCTGACAGTGTGGTTTGGAGTGGACGCAAAAAAGTCCTTGATGACATCGGTGCCGTTCATCGACGCGTCAGGATTCGCTTCATCGTAGATTGTGTAGACGGAACCTCCGCCCGCCGGTA
>DNPC01000485.1:6022-7066 GCA_003501565.1 Planctomycetaceae bacterium
CGCCGGTATGCCAGACTCTCCGTGAAAGATGTCCCCCTCGTTATCCCCGGTCGCAATGACGGTGTTTCGAACTCCCTGGTGCGAGCAGACGAAAATTGTCTTGTCAGTGTTCTTGGTGACGACATCCGTAAACCAATCCCAAATCTTCTTCGAAATGGCTCCCGACGGGTAACCACCAGAGTGGCCTGCATCTACTGTCTCCTTTACGTCCCCACGACCGTACGGACCCGGGATGTCGTTACGGTCGCTGAGCATAAAGATGATGATGTTGCCGACTGATATGTAATACGAATGCCAAGCCCCATCTTCCATTGGCGTGATGGGATACGGTCGCTCTGCGGGGTTGTTTCTTGAGAATTTGACATTCTCGCCAAGCACATCGATGTACTTAGAAAACCAATCCATGTTGCCCACGCCTGCGTCATGATTGCCCGCAATGCAGTAATGCGCCGCCCTTTTATGAAATGGGCTTGCACTCAATGCTTCAACGACCCGCTCACCAGCTTTGTCGTTTCCATCACCGGTCGGAGGTGTTTGAGCCGAATCGAAGTCACCGGCATTGATGGCAAGGTCATAGTTGAATCCGACATCGTCCATGTCGAGCACAGCCTGCTTCAGGCAGTTGTAACCCGCAGCGTTGACCGATTGTTCGAGATGCGCGTCTCCGCACAACCAAATCCCCAGGTCCCTGCTACCCTTAGCGAACGCACTTGCTGGCTCATCGCCGGACAAGATCAAAGGCGACGCTACAAATCCGGCAAGACTACCGTTCACAAACTTTCGACGACTAAACATGGTGAGTTTCCTGTGCTCATTAAACGTGCTAGAAACGACTGGGTTTTGGGTACAAGGACCGTGAAAAAGCCCGAATCGACTTGGGAGAATGAACTAGTTTTTGGTAGGCGGTTGGTAATCAACCTTGGCATCTGCTGGTACAGGTGGATATTTCTTTAGACTGGCTATGTGCTCGCCCAAGTACTCAAGAGCGGGATAGCGAATCCAGTAGTTCGGTGGTCCAGAACGAACCGGACGCATCTCTTTCGG
>DNPC01000013.1:0-147 GCA_003501565.1 Planctomycetaceae bacterium
ACCTACGTAATCCGTTTCTGTTCTCCAGGCTTTTCAAACACGAGCCGATACACAATACGCGCTGACGGCGGTATCAAGTGCAGTGCGTGGCTATTTCGCACTGGATTTCGCGAGCGCGATTCCACTTTGTTGTGAGACGCCTTCGCG
>DNPC01000013.1:212-3072 GCA_003501565.1 Planctomycetaceae bacterium
GTTGTGAGACGCCTTCGCGACTGACACTCGCAAGTCTGGCGTCGCGTGCATCATGTTGTTATGTCGCGAATGTGCAGCAGTTACGACCAACGAATTTTGATCGAATTATAGTACGAATAAAAGGCGTACCAACCGTTTCCAAGAGGGTAGAAGCCGGCGTCGCGTAGCTCGGTCGAGTCACGGTTAGGAATTGGTGTAGAATCCGAGAATTTAATAAACCCGCAGGGGTCGAAGGAGTCTCGATCGCCAGCAGTAAAAATAATTGTGTATTCAGTGCTTCTGACGATGTCGGTAACACGATACATGCCACAGTTATCGCCTACCTCGCCAGAAGACAAACATTCGCTGAGTTTGTTCTCCGAATAGGCGAATCCAGATTTAAGCGGTGTATGTCTGTAGAAACTGTTCGCAATCGCTAGTGAGATCGCGGCAATTGCCATTAACAGCAAAAGTGTTCTCGTAGTAAAGCGGGTTTCGAGAAGAGTAACAGCAAAGGTGATTGTGAGTGCCGCGTTCACAAATAGACAGAACGCCAGTTGTGCGCGGTACAGTGCGAGGAAAGCGTAATAGGGAGAAGTGAGCTTGACTTGGCCCAAAATCAAATAGAAAGCGGAGGCGATCCATGCAGCAGTTAACAGCCATTTCAGATGCTTGAGCATGAATTCCAAGCGACATAACGGTGGGAATAACGAAGTCAGGTGAGTTGACATTTTAGCAAAGTGAATGGGCCAGCGCGACTTACGTTCATTCCGTTGTTCTATCCTACTGTGGTCTCAGCTATCGTCTACCGAAAAGCCCGACTCCGGCGTTCACCGTTCGTTTCGAGTCGAACTGTGGAATTATTGCGTTGTAGTGGATTTCGACGCAGTAACCTTTTTCCAGTGCATCCTCAATGATTGCATCATCAACGGAGGTCAGAGCGACTGGGTTCGGGAATCGTACCAGTGTTCCACCCAGCGATGAGTAAGCCGTCCAGGACCGGAGGTTATGTTTGGCCAAGACTGCCTCTACATAAGGTTGATTCTTCTGGATGACAACAATCGAGCCACTCTTGGTGGTACGCCCAACCACAAAAAGACAGAGCCCTATGGCGGACACCGCTAAGATCAGACTTCTCAAGGAAAACTGCATCGCAACTACAGCATAGAACGGTCGCCATAACTCAGCCGCCGCAGGTGATTTTCTTAGTGAGTTTGACTAGCACGATGGCTTGGGTTCATGGCATGGTTCTGCGTCGTGATCCGCGCCCATTGAAGCCGCTCGTTCTATCGCATGGGTATCTTCAAGCCGAAACTTAATCGCATCCGCAATTGGTAAAAGAACGAGCTGAGTTAACACTACAGCATACAGCAAATAGAGAAGCGATACGGCGGTACCATTTACGTGATTATGAATGGGTGCATGCGAATCCATAAATGTACCGACTAAATTGACTAGGCAACCAACTACACCAGCCACGAGTCCACCACGGATCGCGGCATTGAACCAGTTCAGTGCGGCAGTCAGCATGCGAACATCAGTAGAGCATTCTTGATGGAGGACTACTCGCATAGCGTCTAACCAGTCGGTGGAATCGCACCGGATAAATAAATAGCTCGCTATTACGCTGATGAGAAAAATCGCAGCGCGAAAGTCGACGAAGTAGTTTGCCATCCGCAACCGTGGATCTGCAAGCACGATCGCTACCAATAAGGTGAGCCCAAAGATTCGCGGTAGTGTAAGCACTTCTCTTCCGTGAAGCAGAACGGTGGCAATCACGTCGTCGCGGGAGGTGACTATTCTGCAAAATCAGGACGCCACCGCGACTGGCGTGCATTGCATTGTTCTGCCGATTTAGCATTCACGAGTGGTCGATGCTTTCATTTCGGTCCGTCGTCGTCTCTTACCGAAGGCTTCTTCAAGGTCGACAACCAGAATGCTACGCAAACGCAAGCAAAAAAGAAACATCCAAACGAGAAAATGATCTGTGTTAGACGTTGGGAATCTTCTTCATATGGGTAGCGTACAGGGAGTATCGAGCCGACATCAATTCGATACGGCATCCAAAGCACAATGGCCGCAAGCGGCAATCCACAGACCGCTAATCCGCTTGCCAAAGCCTCTCGCAAGGGTTGGCCACGCCCAAACGCGAGCACCATCAAGAAAAGCACGAAGGAACCAGTGAAATAGATCAAAATGGTCATTGCATCTATGAATTCTCTATTTGGTTTCTCATGGTAAAGATGAACACGGAGTACACGGCAGAACTAGTTTATATACGGCGCGCCGTCTTTCTCTGCATTATACGGCGCGCCGTTAAGCAAGAAAATCTAGTCGAATTGGCTCTTGTGCGGCTTCTCCGGCACTATTTGGTGTCACCATCCACCGGTCTGCAGATGGCAGGGTCGCAAGTTCGCAGGCGTAGACTTGGCCACAAAGTGGGGGGCATTTTGGATTTGGAACTAATGCCCCAACGGCCGTCAAGGACGATACGACGAGTCGCCTCCGGTGCGTTGAGGTGTGAATTCGATGCTGGGAATCTTCCCAAAGTGCCGGGAAGTGAGACCTAGATCCCTTGCGTTTTGTGGTATCTGTCTGGTAGGCTCTGCAACCGCGAAATCGGGCGGAATCGCTCTATTTCCCAGTAAAAAGAGCGAATTCCAGAGCTTCTCCGAGTCGATTTGGGAGCAGAGGGTCGTAGGATTCGAATCCTATCACCCCGACCTAAAACGAAGACAGCTCGTTGCATTGATTTGTAGCGAGCTGTTTTTTTGTGTGTTGCTCAAAGGCCGAGGCTATCTGCTCGGCGAATGCGCAGACAGGTGCACGTAGGCGGGTCTCTCCGAGACTCGCAACCACCGGTTTGTCGGTCTGAGGACAG
>DNPC01000484.1 GCA_003501565.1 Planctomycetaceae bacterium
ATGTCCGCGCCAACAGCCTCAATCCTACCGTCGCGCATCAATACAACGCCGTTTTCGATCGTCTCACCAGACACGGTGATGATCTTGGCGCCTTGGATTGCGAGTGGCCCAGCAGCTAAAGCCTGGCTTGCCGAACTGACGCACAAACAGCCAAAGACTATCCGGGTCAGTGCTGAGTAAAAGTGCTTCATTGGTTACTCTCGATGCTTATCGTAAATATTGCCACCCACCATCGTCCAAACTACAGAAGTCGTCGGCTGCAGCGGATCACCACTGAGTCCAACCAGATCCGCGTCTTTGCCTACCGAAATGGAGCCGATTCGTTTTTCAAGCGACATAATTTTTGCCGGTCGCAATGTGATCGCTTCAAGTGCGGCATCGCGAGGGAGACCGAACCGAACCGCAAAGCGGGCTTGATCCAGCAGATTTTCGCCACCCAAACAAAAGTTGACGCCCGCTTCGTTCAGTTTACCTGGCACATTCCATCGCAATTGCGATCCTTCGCTGCCACGCAAGCTACGTCCTGACGCGTTCGTCGTGAGCGCTGTGTAAACCAGCGGTGCTCCACTAGCCTTGAATTCGTCTACCATCCGGTAGACTTCGTCGCCTCCGTAGATGGTTGGCACGAACCCAAACGTTTCGCCCAGCTTCAGCGCACTGCGAACATCGTAGTCCATACGGCTGACACTCAAGACAGGGTAAGTACCATCCAATACGCCGCTCAGGATCTCAGTCGTCTGCGGTGCGAGAGCGTCCGATGCTTGACCTTGTTGAGTTCGATGTAGCGTACTGCGGATAATCCAGACTACGCCCATGCGGTTGGTGGGCTGCCTTACATAAATGCTATCCGGTCGACTACGAGAACGATTTCGGGAGGTTGGATCGCTGCAGACCGCGATAACTACACCCCGCCGCGGATTGACCATTCGCGATTCAGATTCCGCTGCGGACTTTACTACGCAGGCAAAACCCGAAAACACGCTTTGAGTTTCCGGCAGGATCTGCAACGTAGTGACACCCTGGTCACGGGCTTCTGCAAATTCGCGAGCTCGCCAGTCGATTGCCCTGGCTGTGTTGAACTCGGGGGTGACCTCGCGAGAAACCTCAGCCCCTCCGCCTCGCAAACCAGCTCGGCTGGACGCGTTGACAATCCCAGGCATCAGTGCTGCGACTTCGATGACCTTTGCATCCCCGGCATCTGTGATCTCGCCAGCTACCGCCGCTATCTTGCCGTCCTTGATCAGCACTTGTCCAGGAGAGAGCACATCACCATCAACGGTGTGCACGGTTTCTGCTTTCACCAAAACGGTTTCCGCAGCAAGCCTGCGTGAGGACACAGCCCCAATTGCTAACACCACCGTGAGGCAGCAGGTCAGCCAAGATTGAGCATCTAGCACAACCTGCATGCGGTTATGGCGTTCTTTTCGCTCGACGATTGCCCGTATCACTCACCCACTCCTGTTGAATCACTCGCTGCATCTGTGTCAAACAGCTTAACCTGACCCTCCACCAACACACACAACGGGCGAGCCGCCAGGTCAAGCGGCGAACGTGACCATATCACCAAGTCCGCCGGGAGTTCCGTATCTTTTTCAATTCCTGCAAGCGGTCCATAGCAAAGGCCCGCCAAGGCCTGCTTGGGATCCATACCACTTTCGACTGCCAATGCGGCCGTCAATCGCAACTGCTCTGCATTTTCACCGGCAAAGTACACCGGCACTCCCGCGCTCGATGCCCCCGCCAGGTCCTTGGCGTACCAATCGTAATCCGCGACTCGAATCGGTCTCGCCACTACACCAACCTTCAGTGCTTTAAGACGCTCGGTGAAGGGTTCAAGCTGCTCTGCACCGCTGAGCCATGCCGTTAGTTGTTTCTCTTCCACCAAGTCCAGTGCCGCTCGAATATCTGCATCCGTGGAAGCGTGGATAAGAGCAGGCGTTTCGCCGCGTCCAACCGCTTGCAGCAACTCGATACGCTGCTGGGCCAGTCGTCTTTGAACCGCCTCTGGGATGAACAACCGGGTGTCTAGGAGCTTCCCATTGAGCGACTCCCGAATCAGCTGTGATTGTCCCGCTAGGCTACTTGGAAATCGATCGGCCGATCTTGCACCAGCTGACATAGTAAATTTCACAGCTGCTACACGCTCAACCACTTGCTCAACAGCTCCGATCCTTATCAGGCTACTGCATCCCGAAAGCGTGTTCCGACTGCTCGGTGACAACAAGACACGCAGCAAACCACTCTCGACCAACTGCGATTCTCCTTCGAAGTCTGACGTGACGCCATCACCGGCTACGACATAGGTAGCGTCCGATAACCGAGGATCAATCAGCCGCTCCAATCCCAGCGTCGCATGCGACGAAATCAACCCGGGTGTGACCCATGCATCGCCGACATTAACACCGGACACACTGTCGTTCTGCGCCTCGCCATCGCCCAACTCCTGGACAGTGCCGTTTTCCGAATCAACAAGGAGCGTTTGCGTGACTGTAGAACCGTCACGAGTCAGGTAGTTGTTCGTTCGGATAACAAAACGATTTGGCAGCGGACCATCAAGCAATCCCCAGTCTTCATCAAGACCGGGCTCGGAAACGGAGTCCTCAAGCGCTTGGCCAGCGTCAGCCAGCTTGCTTCCATCCAAATGGATCTCGCCGCCGGATACAACTAAGGAAACTGGAGCAGAAGCATCGGTCGCACTGCCGTAGAATCCCACGATATCAGCTCGTTTACCCGCTTCGATACTTCCGATGGTTGCGTCGACGCCCAGCACACGGGCAGCGTTGATCGTGACAGCCTTGAGTGCAGTTTCGTTAGCAACTCCAGCCGCTATGGCATTTCCGACATGTGCCCTTAGCAATCGTGAACTGCGGCTGTTCGTTCCACCACTCGAAATCACCAGAGCCCCGTCGTAGTCAGCGAACGACTCGGTCCACTCGTCGCTACTGTTGGGGTCTGCCGAGTAGTTGCCCTCAAGCCGCAACCACGGGCCGAGAACGACCGGAGCGTTCATGTCTTGAATCAATTTTTTCGACGAACGCAAGTTGGCCAGACCAGTGAAAACAACTTGCAGATCCTCGAACTCCTTCATTAGAAGCTTGGCATAGTAGGCGTCGTCAGAGGTGTTGATTTCAAGTCGAATCGGTATTTCCCCGCTTACAACTTTCGCTAGTCGTTCCTTCGCGGGTTCAACGTCTGGCTTCTCTGGCGGCTTTTCCTCTTTACCGGACGCCCCTGACTTGTCCTTTGTTTTCCCAGCACTCTCGGACGCCTTCTCCCCAGGCTTCTTGGTTGCCTCCGCCATACGCCGCATGCGGAGCCGGACTATTGCGGCCGCCCGTGGATCGGTTGGCCCCGTAGACTGCTTCGCGGTCTTCTCAGATTCGTTGCCTTCCTTCTTGCCCTTTTTTTCCTCGGACTTCCCCTTGCCACCCTTCTTCGCTGCGGCCTTCTTTGCTTCGTCTTGCTTCTTCTTGTAGGCGTTGTATTTGTCCCACTTTTCTTGGTATTGCTTGGCGTCTTTCAACAACTTGATCGTCCGATCAACCTGTTGCTTCCGAGCTTGGTTGGTCGAGGCACCTATTCCGATGGATGCTTGAACAGCAGCCAGTGATTTGTGCACCTTCGGGCCTTCATCGCCAGGCACAACCGACAAGACTGCTCCGTAACCCCCTAGTGTGCCGCGTTCACCGGGCTGTACGTACACACTCGTCACGCCGTGGCGGATGACTTCGTGCCATTGCTCGTCGAACGGATCGACGCCATCAAGCACATTCAGCGAGGCATCACTGGCCGTAGAATTGGCTGCGGCACTTGTTAACCAAAGCCGACTTCCGGCATCAATCAGTCCCGGAGTAATGGTCATACCGGCCGCTTGGACCGTCTTCACATCTTCGGGTACCACGGCCGTCGTAGAAACCTCCGTGATTCTGTCGCCTGAGATTAAGATGGTCGCATCGCGCAAGGTCCCCTTTGGCCCTAGCGTATGGACGGTTGCCCCGACAATCGCCAACGTAGGCTTCGCGTCTTCTGCAGGACCATCCTCCTGGCTGCTATCCTCGACGTCGTCTTTGACCTTGGAAGCGTCGCTGTTTGCGGCCTTAGATTTCTGATGTGATCCACTAGCCGTTTCTTTCTCCGTAGCGCCGAGTTCTTCCGTTGATTTCGAATCAGGCTTCTCGTCCTGCGCACGAAGACCGACCGAGTGCAGCGAAAAACAGCACAGAATCGCAACCACAAATGTCAGCGGTGCGAAACCGATCCGGCAGGCAGGCTGCCGGTGAATAGTTATGCCAGAGTGATTTGTCATGAGCATCTCGTGGTGTCTCGATCCGTGGCGTGTTCTCGAGGTGCAGTCGCACGCGTTGCCCACCCAATAAACGTTAACGTTCTCCAGGTATCAGCAACATAGGTGCGACCACCGCAGCCCAAAAGTGCATCGCGCTTGAGTGGTTCGCAGGCTGAGTTAATGCACCACGCAATGTTCAGCGGTGCGATTTGCTGGGGCAGGGGAGTCGAAACTGGGAGGCAGGACGGCAAGTTGATTTAGCGGGGTTGGATGAGGAAGGTTGTAGCATGCGATGGAACCCGCCAAGTTACATCAGTTCTGATCCGTGGCCGGCTCTGACGTCCGCTAAGCCTTGAAGCCGCGACGGCACGGCTAGTCGTGGAACGACAGAACAGTCACACGTTCTACAGTAATAGCTCGGCAATCACCTCGCAAGTGTTCGCAGGCGGGTCTTAGTGTTGTTCACAGTTGTGCCAAGCGGCCAGCCAAGTCATCTTGCACACTTGCATTCAATTCCCAGCCAGCATTTTGCGGTTTGAGCCGCAAAGGCAACCGCTAACGAAATAGCAAGATTCTTGAGCGAGCCCAAATTCCTGATGTGCTTGGCCTCCAAACGCCGCAGTATTCCCGCAACGGCTCACGTCCATCAAACGTCGCGATTGCGGATGCATGGAAACCAAAGTGCTACGTTGTCCGGATCCCGCTGCTTCCAAACTTTCGCGCCGCACCGAATAATACCCAAACGGCCTTTCGCAATTAAACTTGCCTTCAATTTGTCAGGGCTCAAGCACAGCAGTGGGCGATTTTCATGAACGCTGAGTTGCTCGAAGAATGGGGAGTGCTCGCCATTTACTGGGCCGTTGCGCTACTCTGCTGGCTCCAGGTACGCAACTGTGCAGCTACTACGCACTACGGATCCATAGCTAATCGTGCAACCGAGTTTTGGTTCGTCCTTTGTGCTGCTCTGTTCGCAATGGGCGTCAACAAAGCCGGGGACTTTCAAACCCCATTCATCGAATCGCTGAAGACAATCGGCAAATCGTTTGGCGGAGCCCAGCACCAGACCACGCTTCGCGTAGCCTTAGTGACGGCCATCACAGCAGTTTCGCTGGCGCTAGTTGGCTATGCGGTACACCGATACCGCGAACAATTCACAACGCGCCTAGCCCTGACGGTGGGTCTCGCTGGCCTTGGACTCTTTTATGCCATGCGTATGGTCTGCATCGTGGGAAACATCGCGAAGCGCAACTATTGGACCAACGGCCCAGCCCTCGAGATCTTGAGTCTCGTGTTGATTGGTGTTGCGATTGTGCGAATCTCTCAAACTAATCAAACGGATGCATCTGACTAGCATTCTCGCGCTACAGTCCTGCGTCTCCCATTACTCTCAAATGCTACCTAGGCGTGTCCTGCGGTATTCACCAGACTCTACTTTCCTTACCCACTCCTGGTTGGCCAGATACCACGCAACCGTTTCATTAATTGCCTCATCGAATCGCCTGCTTGGACGCCAACCGATTGCATCGCGAATCTTGGTTGCATCGATCGCGTATCGGCGATCGTGCCCAGGTCGATCCTTTACAAATCGAATCAACCCGGCCGACCGTCGCGAGCCAGCAATCTGCCCATCAACGGCTTCACAGATGGCTTGCACGACGCTGAGATTCGTCTTTTCGCAACTAGCACCGATGTTGTATGTCTCGCCAGCTTTTCCCCGCTCGAGGACAAGCGAAATCGCATCGCAATGATCCTCAACATGCAGCCAGTCGCGGACCTGCAGGCCGTCTCCGTAGATTGGCAGCGGCTTGCCTTCCAACGCATTTAGGATCATCAAAGGGATAAGCTTCTCAGGAAATTGATACGGACCGTAATTATTGGAGCAATTCGTAATCAAAACCGGCAAGCCGTACGTTCGATGCCATGCTCGGATCATATGGTCCGAAGCCGCCTTGGAGGCTGAATAGGGAGAACTGGGATCATAGGGCGATGACTCGTTGAATAAGCCCTCCCGGCCCAGTGAACCATAAACTTCGTCAGTGGAAACTCCCAGGAAGCGAAACGCTTGCTGTTTGGCATCTCCCAGCGACCGAAAATAATCACCGGTCGCGGCTAGCAGACTGGCTGTTCCCAATACGTTCGTCTCCACGAACTTCATCGGTCCATCAATGGAGCGATCCACGTGCGACTCGGCTGCAAAATGAATGACTGCCTCGGGTTCGTACGCATTTAGAACTTCGGAGACCTTCCCGCGGTCGCCGATATCCGCGTGAATGAAAACATGCCGATCTCGGTCGGGCTCCGGAACCGACGCAAGGTTCCCTGCGTAAGTTAACGCGTCAAAATTAATGACCCGAACATTGCCCTCCGCAACGCACTTGCGAACGAAGCATCCGCCGATAAACCCCGCGCCTCCTGTTACCAAGTAAGTCTTCACGTAAATGCCTGAATCAAAAAACGGCGTCCTGATCGCCCAGCCCGGCTCGTCAGCAAATGCTCGAGACCATCATAGGTCAAATTCGATTCGTTTGTACTGATTACTATGGATCGGTGCGTCCCCGCACGCGTTTCCTAACAACTCGTTGGCGGACCCGACTAAACCTTGGCAAAAGACGCATTGTTCACCCGCGTTGGGGTTGGGACAAGCAATCCTTCGAAACCATCGGCAAGCCAGAACTCCGTAAGGCGAAAGAGCGTCAAACGAGAAGAGAGCCACTACAGATCCACTACATTCTCAGGGTAATTGCAGCGACGTGTTCATAGCCTGAGAATAGGCTGCGCCTTCGCGTTTCCACAGCCCTCAAGCCCCAGCCCCCACAGAGGTGAGCCGATATGAGACGACGACCTTTCTTACTGTCAGCTAGCGCTGTTGCGGCGTCCGGAACTGTGACGCTTGGTCGCAATGATTCACAGCCAATCAAGCCGGATATCCGTGTCTCGCTTCGCGATGCACACAAGGGTACGCTGAAGGTGGACACCGACTTGCTCGATAGTTTTGGCAAACCACCCGAAAACGTCAGGCAGTTTTACTTTGAGACGCGAGCCGTCTTTGTTGGCAATCCCGAAGCTGACTTCACTCACCCTGCGGTATTGAGTTCCGCAGCCAAGCACTCAATCGCTCTGCTCGGAGGGCCGTTGGTAGGTGATTTGCACTCAGACGGCGTGACCGTATGGCTACGACCCAGCTCGTCGCAACGCTTAACTCTGGTAGCAGGTTCTAAGAGTGTTGAGATCGCCAATCCCGAACCTGGCAAAGTCCAACGCCTGAGGCTTACCGGCCTTCCCTCTGACACCGACCATGTCTATTCGGTGCATGTCGGAGATAAGGAAGTCGCCCAGGGTACGTTTACAACGGCACCAGCGAGATCCAGCCGAGGAATTTTCAAGTTGGGATTCGGATCCTGCTGCCATAAGATTGGCGTACACAATCCCAACCTGTTCAACGTGATATTGAAGCGCCGTCCACACGCCATGATGCTCCTGGGTGACATTGCGGTAGACGATCGCAACAACGAAATTAACATGCACCGCGCTGACTACCAACTGCGCGACGTCTCTCAACCGTGGAGCAAACTAGCGGCCAACCTGCCACTATATGCCTCGTGGGATGACCATGATTACTTCGACAACGATTTGAGCGGCATTCCTAAGAAGTACAACGACGCGGACCGCGAAGCCGTCCGCGAGGTTTACCAAGACAACTGGAACAACCCACCGGTCAGCCGACAGCAAAAGGGGATCTACTTCAGCACTCGAGTTGGGCCGATCGAGATCATCATGCTCGACACGCGCTCGTGTCGCGACGGAAAACGTCGTGGCAAGTACGGCTCCTACTTGGGACAACCACAAATGGAGTGGCTGAAAAGGACGCTTAAACAATCCACTGCAACTTTTAAAGTCATAAGCAGTGGAACGATGTGGAGTGACTACGTGAGCAAAGCCAAAGACAGCTGGGGTAGCTGGGATGTTGAAGCTCGTGAAGAACTGTTCGCATTGATTGAACGAGAACGCATCAGGGGCGTCTTGCTGGTCAGCGGTGACCGCCACGGTGCACGTGCATTCCGAATTCCGCGTCCGTCGGGGTTCACGTTCTACGAATTCGAGCCCGCCACACTCGGCGGTGTTTCTGGGCCAGCGGGCATCGTGCCAGACTGTCCTGAACAGATTTTTGGCTATGACGGTCAAGACGCCCAAGGCAATGACTTCATCGCTTTTGGCGAATTCACCTTTAACACCCAGCCCCCAGCGCCCACTGTCACCTTCCGCTTAGTCGACCAATCCGGCACCGTCCGCGAAGAACACCCACTTACGCTTGACCAATTGACGCCGAAGAGATCATAACGGTCTCGATTGAATAGCGTTTACGATTTAGGGGGCGAGCGATTCGCTGAGCCGCGAGACGTTCTGGCGCATGATGGTCAGAAAGTCTCCTTCCGCTGGAGCATGGCTGGCCGGCGCATAGACAACAACCTTTAAGCCCAGTTCTTCTAGCTTCGCACGAATTTCCGGGCCGGGCTCGAATGGCCAGAGCATTGCCGAAGCAGGGTGTTTCGCGAGCCAGCTCTGCAACTCTTCCCACGCCTCTCCGCCTGTTGTTTGGTCGACCTGCCACTGCAGGTTCTGGATATCCATGCCACAGCGCCGCGCAAGGTACTGATAGACAGGTTGTGCAGCAAGCAAAGCTGTTTCAGAAGTGGCAGGCAGTGAAGTCAATTCATCGTCCATGCGACGCAATTCTGCCTCGAGTTCGGTAAAACGCTCCTCAAAACTGCCTTGCTGTTCTGGCAGCAGCTTCGCCAAAGCCTGCGTGACCGCCTTCGCCTGCTCAATCGCAATCGTAAGATCCAACCAGGTTGTGGAAGCTAGGGTCGCATTCGACTGCGGGCCATCAGGCCCATGCTGGTGCGAAATGGAATCTTGGAAGTAGATGAATTTATCTTCTAAGCTTGCCGTCGTATTGAAAATCTTTGAATCCGGTAGGGTGACAAGATTGATCCATGGCTCGTAATTAGCGCCATTGATCAAAATCAAGTCCGCTCCTTGAAGTCGACCGACATCGACTGGCGTTGGATTCCACCGTACAGGATCGACACTGGCAGGAACCGCAATTTGCACGTCGACGTACTCGGCACCAATACGTTCGGCAAAAAACGCAAGTGGATAGTTCGTGGCCGCGATGCGGAGTCTTCCACTCTCGTTCGATTCAAGCCCTTTGTTCAAATCAGCCGGTTGGCACCCAGCGACGCCGACAAACAACAGCATGCAAGTAACACAGACGCCACACGCCGATGCACAACAGCGCATGACCTTGCGAGCTACCGAGCACCTACGATGCGTGAAGGTCCGGGAATTTTCGGGGGACTTCATAGCAAGAACCACTGAATAGCTTCAGCACTGAACCGGCGGGTTAAAAGGGCAAGCACCATCGCGATGACGCCCCCCGATACGACAACCAGCAAAATTTCCCACACGATGATTAGCACCAGCCGCCGGGAAGCGATGCCAATTTTCCGCATCGTTGCGATCTCTTGTCCACGAATACGTAGCGATAACGCAAAGACTAGAAATACAGACAGGACGGTCGCCGTGCCAAGTAGGATCGAACCTGCCAGCACAAATGTTCGGACACGAATGATCGAAGCTAACAGCCGCTCCATCGTTTCGGTTGGCTGGACGATTTGCAACTCTTCACCAGCAGATTGAAACTTACCCACCAGCAGCGTCTTGGATCGTCGATCGTGTGGCAAGGCGACGATGGCGGTAACGGGAAATGTGTTAGGGTTGCCGTGAAAGTGAAACGATGCAGCATTCTGTTCGGTAATTTCGGTATAAGTCTGCACCGAAGCGTTGGCGGTTAGTAGGTTTCCTTCTTTTTTCAACAGAGAGTCGGCTGTTTCCTCCTGTGCCAAGTCTTGATGGCCATGCCCAAGGCCTGCGATGATCCAAGCCGTCTTCAGATCAACGAAAACTGCGGTGTCGTCCGGTGTACCCGAAGCCCGCAACACGCCGACGACCTTCATCTTCAGCGGATAAACGCCGGCCAAATCGAAAATATTCTCGGATTGGGACAGCATCGAATCCCCCGGCGCCACCCCAAACTCGCTGGCAATCTCCGCTCCAATGACGCATTCTCCCAGAATGGCAAACTGGCGGCCGGATTTGATCTCCAATTCACGAAACGCAAAATACTCAAGCGTCGTACCGACAATCGGCTTATCTCGGGTACGGAACCGGACATAGAGTGGGATAGCTTCAGCGTAACCCGATGTTCGAACCCTCTGTTTGGCGGCCATGGTCATTTCCGCCGGTGGTTTGGTATCAAAGTACAGAGAGTTCAGCACCAGTTCTGCTTCGCTGCCTTTAGCACCGATCAGCAATGGAGTTTCACTTGCGCGCAACCGCAACTGTCGTGTCGTCTCATCAACCAACGCCTCAACGCCCGCAGGCAGGTAGAACGTCAGCGAGATGACGGCAACCAAAATGGCAGTCTTCCACTTGTGGAAGAGGATGTATTTCCAGGCAATGTACAGGCTATCGAACATGAAAAAGCGTCGGCTGGCTTCGAGTCATGAGAATCGCAGTCTTACAACACACGGGTCCATCGGTTACGTGAATATACGAGCGGCTTGTCCAGGCTCGCGTTAGGCCTGCGATGGCAGTAACCTCATCTCCGCCCACCCATCCGCATCGGCGCGCGAGCGTACTTCGTAAACGTTTTCGAACCGATCTAGTAGTCCGTGATCGTGAGTAACCATGATGGTTGCGACATTGTGTCGGGCCGCACTGTCCAACATTAAGTCAAGCACGCGATTCTTATTATTTGGGTCAAGGTTGCCTGTGGGTTCGTCGGCCAACAGCAACGCGGGCTCCGTCACAAGAGCACGGCCGATTGCAACACGCTGCCGTTCGCCCTGGGAGAGCTGTTTCGGATACCTGTTGAGTTTTCCAGAGATCTCGAGTTCTGCGGCCAACTGAATCGCCCGCTCTCTAACAGCAGTGTCCAGGTGCAGTGAATCGGTCAACCGAAAGGTCAGCAGTAGATTGTCGAGCACGTTTAAGTAATCCAGCAGCTCGAAGGACTGAAAGACCATCCCAATCTTCTGGATTCGCAGCTTGCTGCGTGCTGCGGGACTAAGTTGCGTAACGTCGTGTCCCTCAACCATGACCGTTCCGCTTTGGGGAAGGATGATCCCGGCAGCCAGATTCAGCAAGGTGCTCTTACCCGATCCGCTCGGTCCGATCAATGCGATTCGAGAGCCCGCATCAATTCCGAACCGGTCAATGCGGATGCGGAAGTCGCTGCCCGGATAGGCAAACTCCAATTGAGAAACCTCTGCTACCGACATTGCAAGCTCATCATTACAGTATCTCAATCTCTCACTTGGCTGCCTTGAGCCCAAGGCGCGTTGCTTGACGCCTGAGCAATCGGCGGGGCGGCTGATTTGCCTTACGCGGCGGGTGCGAATGCTTCCCCAGCCCGACTTACAATCGCTACAATGAGCTTAGCAGAGCGAGTGCCAGCGGATAGTCGCCA
>DNPC01000767.1 GCA_003501565.1 Planctomycetaceae bacterium
GACGGAGTTTCTTGTGTACTCGACGGCGGTGGAGCCAAAGACTGAACCTGAGAACCCACTATTCTGGGAGGCAAGGCCTCACCAGAAGACGGAGTCTGAATCTGAGCTAGGCTTGCAGTACCGAAACCAAGCCATAACGACAACGCGAGTCGCGCCCGTTTGCCAAACGCCGTGGCCGTTGATGGTCTTGAGTTACTAGCTGCGTGCACTTGTTCTTCCTGGTTGCCTGCTAGCCGCGAAAGCCAGATTGCTAGCTTTGTTCTCACCCCAGAGAAAGCAAACATACTGCCACCATCGTCAGAACCGTCAAAGTTACTTTAGACCGACCGACGATCCTGCGTCGAAGCTCAAACAAACCACGGATTCAGTCCCTCGTTAGTGGCAGTTTGAGAACTCCTTGTTAGCGGGAAACTGCAATTACAAAAAACTGCATCAACAACAGAAAACAACCTCTGTTCTGCGTTACAAGGCGAGCTTGCCCATGAGTCCCCCAGATTCGATAGCAAATAGCGTTGAGCCGACGGCACTGTTTGGCGCCGTTGCAGTTACCGATCAGACTCAAGCTGAAGACCTGGGGCTAGACTTCATCGACCTAAGCGACTTCGCGGGAAACCGCAAGCTGATCGAACGTTTTCCCGCCAGCGTGCTGTTTCGTCATTTCGCTTTCCCGCTGGAAGAAACTGCAAGTGGTGATATTCGGGTCGCGATTTGTAACGCGTTTGACCTTGAGTGTATCAATGAGCTAAGCGTACTGTCCGGCAAGGCCATTGTCGCCGTTTTGGCTGACAGGCGTCAGATCGAAGCCAAGTTGGTAGAGAATCTGGGTGTTGCCGGAGGCACCGTAGGTCACTTGGCGAGTCGACAGGTAAGCGGTGAAATTGCCGATGCCAGCTCTGAGGATCTCGATCGTGACGAAGAAGCTTCGGTTCTCCGCGTAGTGAACGAACTTCTGCGAGAGGCACTTGAGCAATCAGCTAGCGACATTCACATCGAGCCCACCGCAGACAATTTGCGGGTTCGGTTTCGTGTCGACGGCCAACTTCGCCAACAACCTATGCCCGAGGGACTGGGGCGTTTTCGAGCCGCGATTGCAAGCCGCCTGAAGATCATGGCGAAGCTAAATATCGCCGAAAAACGCCTCCCACAGGACGGCCGTATTGAATTGTCGGTGCGGGGACGTGCTATCGACGTGCGGATTTCGGTAATACCAGTGTTGCATGGCGAGAGTATCGTCATGCGTATCCTTGACCAGAGTAAAGCGGGGCTTTCACTAGATGAAATGCAAATGCCGTTTTCTGTCTTGGGACGCTGGCGGAAACTAATCCGACAGCCGCATGGACTGCTGCTGGTCACGGGTCCTACCGGCAGTGGTAAAACGACCACTCTATACGGATCACTTAAGGATATTCGCGATGATTGCCAAAAAATCATCACGATTGAAGACCCAATCGAGTATCAACTCGACGGCGTGAGTCAGATTCAGGTCCAGCCCAAAATAGGTCTGAGCTTTCCACAAGGTTTGAGATCGATTCTTCGTCATGACCCTGACGCAGTTCTAATTGGCGAAATCCGAGATGCTGAAACGGCCGTTAGCGCCGTGCAGGCAGCCCTGACTGGCCACTTAGTATTCTCAACACTGCACACCAATGACGCGGCTAGTGCGATAACTCGATTAGTGGACATGGAGATCGAACCCTACCTGGTTGCCAGCACCGTTAGCGCGGTTTTGGCTCAGCGACTTGTTCGGAAGCTCTGCGAGCAATGCAAAACGCCGGCCGCACAGGATTCGGTATCGCAGCATCTAGAACCGCTACAAGACCAGCTACCCGCAGGCACAACAATTTACACCGGCACTGGTTGCAAACACTGTCATGGCACTGGTTTTTCTGGCAGAGTTGCCGTCACAGAATTGCTCGAACTCAACAACCATATCCGCAGCCTATGTACTGCAGGCGCCGACAGTCACCAAATTCGACTGGCAGCTCAACGCGCCGGCATGGTGACGCTTCGAGAATCCGGAATGCGATTGGTCGCTGATGGCGTAACCTCGCTCAGCGAGATCTTGCGAATAACAGCAGACGAACCGGAGGCCGAAATCCACAACAGCTTCCCTACAAAACTGGAAGGAGGCCAGTAGGATGCCGACCTTTCGCTACACAGCCAGCGATTCCGCTGGAAAAGTCTGCGAGGGAACTGTCGTTGCGAACAATCGCACCGACGCTCTTCACCAGATCCGTGAGCTAGTTTTAACCCCTATTTCCCTGTCCCACTCCCTACCCAAACGTGGCAACTATTTCAATCGCGTGCGGCACGAGGAACTGGCGGCCTGCTTTTCCGCGTTGGCAGACTTACTGGCGTCAGGCATGCCACTCCTACGTGCGCTGGACTTGGTTGCAGCCAATCATCAGCGCAGCCGCCTTGGTGCAGCGCTGTTGGATGTGAAGGTCCGAGTTTCTGACGGTTCTGCTTTGGCTGAAGCGTTGCGTTGCCACCCCGGAGTGTTCAGTCAGATAGCAACAAGTATCGTCGAAGTGGGTGAAGAGAGCGGTTGCTTAGAAGAGTGTTTTGAGCAGCTCGGCAAAATATGTGAACAACAGTCGGCCTTAAAAGCACGCGTCATTGGAGCGCTTACTTATCCGGCTTTCTTGCTTTTGATGGGTGTCGTAGTAACGCTTGGCATGTTCTTGTACTTCGTTCCAATATTCGAACCCTTGTTTGAACGCCTGCAGCTGCGTGGTGAACTCCCAATCATCACACAGGTACTACTCGCCAGCAGTGCGGCTGCGAGGGCGTTTTGGGCTCCGTGCCTGTCAGCTGTCCTATTGGCGTCGATTGTGTTTGTGCAGTACTTTCGGACCGATGCAGGTCGGCTGCGCGTTGACCGCTGGAAACTGAATTCGAAATTGGTCGGACCACTGGCAATCGACCTGGCTCTCACGCGGCTCGCTGCCACTCTAGGCACGCTCACTCAAGCTGGCGTTCCGCTCGTTCGAGCAATTCGTCTCTCCCAACAATCCGTCGGCAATCGCCATTTAGCTGCTTTGCTCGCCGAGGCACAGGAGCATGTCATCGATGGAAGGCCGCTCGCGATCGCACTCCGCGACTGCGCAGCAATCCCCAACGAATTCACGCAAAAGGTCGCCATCGCTGAACAGTCAAATCGCTTGGACGCGATGCTTCTCAACACGGCAAAAAAGCTAGAAGCTCGAACTCACAAACGACTCGACAGCCTCACCAAGCTGATTGAACCCACGTTGATGACCGTCCTCGCTGGTGCCATCGGAATCCTAATCGTTGCCTTGCTGATGCCCATTTTCAATTCTGCGGGTGGATTGCAATAAAACGCCGCGTTGAGCTTGGTGCGTGGACTGGCTATCCCCAATTATTACTCTCTCACCTGCAATGAGCCTGAAATCATGAGACACAACCCGCAAAAACGCCGACTAGCTTTCACTTTGGTCGAGATGCTGCTCGTCTTGGCAATCATGGGAATTCTTCTCTCGATGACTGTGCCCAACCTGCTCGGTCGACAACAATCCGCTAATGAGGATGTGACACGAGGCACCATCGCAGGCGTAGTCCAAGCAATTCAGATGTACCAGCTTGATCACCAAGGGACATTGCCAGCATCCCGAGAAGGACTTGAGGGACTCGTGACGCAGGCGAATCGCAGCGACCGCCACT
>DNPC01000721.1 GCA_003501565.1 Planctomycetaceae bacterium
AGTGGTTTGCGAAGCTATACGCTGGCGAGGCTGGTGCGATGAAAGTGGTTATCGAGCCCTAGGTTGGGCGTCCTGCTGTACAAACGCACACTAGATGTTTTGAATTCAAAGGGTTTAACTAGCGCATCTTGAAAAGATGGCTTAGATTGGGAACAACCCTTGATAGGCGGCATATTTCGTACAAAATCTCTCCTGACCGGAGATCAGAGCAACATAGTCCCGCGTTTTGGGTCCAGGATGGTCAAATAGATCAGATTCGGATGTCGCAACCATCGCCGAATGGCCAATCAACTTTGTGGTTGGTCTACGTGCGTCAGGTATAACTGCGACCGGATGTGCTTCTTGAAGCACACGTGACTCAGCGCCAGCAAGATCGAGAGACTTTCGATGTCAGAGGCAAAGACTTTGAACGAAAAAGAAGAGGCCGTACTCTCCAGTGGCCAGATTCCAGTTGGTCCTGATGTCGATCCCGCCGAAACGCAGGAATGGCTTAGCTCGCTGGACTATGTTCTCAAGAGCAAGGGGCCGGAGCGTGTTAAATACTTGCTCAAGATGCTCGATACCCGAGCGCGTTCTGAGGGAGTTGATGTTCCTCTTGAGGTTAACACTCCGTACATCAATACTATCCCGCCGCACAAACAGCCCCAGTATCCGGGCAACCGAGAGCTAGAACGCCGCATCAAGAGCATTATTCGCTGGAACGCTATGGCGATGGTCCAGCGAGCGAACAAGAAGAATGCGGGAATCGGCGGTCACATCAGCACGTTCGCCTCAAGTGCAACGCTTTATGAAGTTGGCTTCAACCATTTCTTTCATGGGCGTGGCGAATCAGGCTACGATGGCGACATCATTTATTATCAAGGTCACGCTTCACCGGGTATGTATTCGCGTGCATTCCTTGAAGGTCGTTTGAGCGTCGAGAATCTTGAGAACTTCCGTAGAGAGCTGGCACCCGAAGGTGGGTTGAGCAGCTATCCGCACCCATGGCTGATGCCAGAATTCTGGGAGTTCCCAACCGTGTCGATGGGTCTCGGCCCAATCATGGCAATCTACCAAGCCCGGTTTAACGAGTATTTGCGTGATCGAGGGATTAAAGACACCTCGAACCAACGCGTCTGGGCGTTCTTGGGTGATGGTGAATGCGATGAACCTGAGACACTTGGCGCTTTGCACTTGGCCGCCCGCGAACGATTGGAGAATCTAACGTTCGTAATCAACTGTAACCTGCAGCGACTTGATGGTCCCGTTCGTGGGAACAGTAAGATCATCCAAGAACTTGAGGCCGTATTCCGTGGCTCAGGTTGGAACGTGATCAAAGTCGTTTGGGGAAGCGATTACGATTCGTTGCTGGAAAAGGACGAAACTGGCAACCTCGTCAAGCGAATGGGTGAAGTCGTCGACGGTCAGTACCAAAAATACACTGGCATGCCGGGTTCATACATTCGGGAGCACTTCTTTGGAAAGTACCCGGAAGTCGCTGAGCTGGTTGCGAATTTCTCGGATGAAAAACTTGAGAAACTCCGCCGTGGTGGCCACGACCCCGAGAAGGTATATGCGGCATACAAGGCTGCGGTTGAGCACAAGGGACAACCGACGGTGATCCTCGCCAAGACGATTAAGGGTTACGGCCTTGGTGAAGCTGGTGAAGGGCGAAACGTTGCGCACAATCAGAAGAAGCTGAACGAGCAGGAATTGCTCGAATTTCGCAGTCGGTTTGGTATTCCAATTAGCGATGAGGAAGTCGCCAGCGCTCCCTTCTACAAGCCGCCAGCCAGCAGCCTGGAAATGAAATACCTTGCGGAGCGACGCGAGGCGCTAGGTGGCTCGATCCCAAGCCGCCCACTGGCGCATCCGAAGACGGACGTGCCGTCACTTGAGGACTACGCTGCGTTTACAAAGGATTCCGGCGGAAAAGAAATCAGCACCACGATGGGCTTTGTTCGGTTGCTCTCAAGGCTGTGCAAAGACAAAAAGATTGGCAAGTATGTGGTGCCGATCGTGCCAGATGAATCGCGAACCTTTGGTATGGAAGGGATGTTCCGAGAGGTTGGTATTTACGCTCACGCGGGGCAATTGTACGAGCCAGTCGATTCGAACGTCCTGGCTTACTATAAAGAAGCGCGCGATGGCCAGATCTTGGAGGAAGGGATCACTGAGGCGGGCTCGATGTCCAGCTTCAATGCAGCGGGCACGGCCTACGCCACGCACGGCGTCAACATGATACCCTTCTACATCTACTATTCGATGTTCGGCTTCCAGCGTGTCGGCGACCTAATCTGGGCCGCAAGCGACATGCGGGCCAAAGGCTTCTTGCTTGGCGGGACGAGCGGCCGGACCACCCTTAACGGTGAAGGTCTCCAGCACCAGGATGGGCACAGCCAGCTAAACGCCATCGCGTTTCCGCTGGTTCGGGCCTACGATCCCGCTTTTGCCTACGAGACCACCGTCATCATCATGGATGGTCTCAAGCGGCTCTACGAAGATGGAGAGACGGCGATCTACTACATCTCAGTCGAGAATGAAAACTATGAGATGCCAGGCCTGCCCGAAGGCGCTGAAGAAGGAATTGTGAAAGGTATCTACAAACTGAGCAGCAATGACGTCAAGGACGCCAAGGCTCGTGTACAGCTCTTTGGAACTGGGCCGATTCTGCGTAGCACGCTCAAGGCACAAGAGATCTTGGCAGACAAGTACAAGATTGCCAGCGACGTGTGGAGTGTAACCAGTTACACCCAGCTGCGTCGCGATGCTCAATCCTGCGAGCGTTGGAATTTCTTGCATCCAACCGAGAAGCCCAAACAGAGCTACGTCGAGAAAGTGCTTGAAGGCGTCGAAGGTCCGTTCATCGCGGCCAGCGATCACGTTCGTGCTCTGCCCGAACAACTGCAGCGTTACATACCTGGTGACTACTTTGTGCTGGGTACCGATGGAATGGGACGCAGTGAGACGCGCGAGGCGCTGCGTCGGCACTTCGAAGTTGACGCCGAATCTGTTGTGCTGGCGGCACTCAGCCGGCTCGCTGCTGCGGGCACCCTCAAGAATGAAGCCGTTGCCAAAGCAATCAAAGAACTTGATTACGACCCCGAGAAGGCCAACCCGCTATACGCTTAGTTTTTGGCGGAGTGGGATTACTACTCCGAAGCTTACAACACCCCTGACAGAGTTCTCCTCATGGCGATTGACGTAAAACTCCCTGAACTAGGTGACGGCATCGAATCTGGCGATGTGCTTGAGCTGTTTGTATCTGAAGGTGAAGAGGTAACCAAAGAGCAGGGGTTGCTTGAGCTCGAAACTGACAAAGCGACGGTCACGGTACCAAGCCCCGAAGCTGGCAAGATTAGCAAGATTCTTGTTTCGGCCGGACAGTCCATTGCCATTGGTGATGTGATCCTACAGCTCGAGTCTTCCGGTGCAGCCGCTGCTCCGGCGCCCGCCGCCTCGCCCGAGCCCGAGCAGAAAGCGCCTGCAGAAACAGCACCAGAACCACCGCCAGCGCCCGAGCCAGCACCAGCTGCTGCGGCGCCAGCACCTCAAGCTCCCGCGCCGCCACCAGCACCGGCACCTGCACCTGTCGCCCCCGCTCCGGTGACACCCGCTCCAGTGACACCCACGCCTGCTCCAGCCCCTGCACCTACATCTGCACCGGCCGCCACAGCGGTTACCGGAGATGTGGCGGCAAGTCCGGCGGTTCGCCGATTTGCTCGTGAAGTCGGTGTGGATATTGCTTCTGTTACTGGCACAGGCGAAGGCGGTCGGATCACGCGCGATGACGTGCTGCGGTCGGTGCGTGAGGCATCAAAACCTGCGGCGCCGACTGGGATCATCGCGGGCAACAGTCCTTCCGCGGCACCAGCTCCAGCCGTCGTCGATCCAAATTTGCCGGGTGATCCCAGCCAGGACGAATACGGACCGATTCGCGTCGAGCGTTTGAGCAAAATTCGCAAGACTATCGCGGCACAAATGCATTTATCCTGGAGCTCGGTGCCACGCGTCACCAACTTCGATGACGCGGATGTTACCGATCTCGAAGCGTTCCGCAAATCGAGTAAAGATGACTATGCAGCCCAGGGTATCAAGCTGACTACGATGCCGTTCTTGATAAAGGCGGTCGCGACGGCTCTGCGTCAGAATCCTTCATTGAATGCAGTCATTGATTCTGAGAATGATCAAATTGTCTACCGTGACTACGTGAATCTCGGCATTGCGGTCGACACTGAACGCGGCTTGGTGGTACCGAACATTCGTCATGCTGACTCGCTAAGCATACCCGAGATTGCCAAGGCGCTCGGAGATCTGGCGGCTCGGGTGCGCAGCGGTGATTTTGGCGTCAATGAACTGCGCGGCGGTACGTTTACAATTAGTAACCTCGGAGCCATTGGCGGGACCTATTCGACTCCGATTGTTAACGTTCCTGAAGTCGCTATCTTGCTGGTCGGACGTACGCGCAAGCTCCCCGTTGTAATGGAAGATGACTCGATCGTGGCGCGACAGATGATGCCACTTAGTCTTTCCTACGATCATCGATTAGTCGACGGTGGTGCGGCGGCCCGCTTCCTCAATGATGTGATTGCTTATTTGGAAGCGCCCAGTCGCCTCCTCTTGGCAATTCGCTAATCGCTCAAATCAAAGTGACAGTCGTCGAAGCGGTTTGAACACATTCGTTCATTGGTTGGCCACGTACGTTGATTTGTACGTTTGCGCCGCTGACTGAATCGCGAGACCACAGAATCTGTCGCTGGTGAATTCAAAGCACTTCTCGCAGGCTTTCGGACAGGGGCGGCTTATGGCATCTGAAAGTAGATCGAAACCACAATTGCCTACGAAGTGGCTTGTGGCGATCATTGCCTGCTTGATCATCTACGCATTCGTGCAGCCTACACTGAACAGCCGTTTCGGTTGGGGGCTGCCAAGTGTCGCTAGTTTGCTGGGCCATGGAGACGAAGGCAATCTAGACAGCCTTGATTCGCAGCGGGCTGACAATTCTGGAGTGGATGATTCTCAACAGGGCAGTTCTCGCGAGGGTGAGCGTGCAGCTCAGTCCCAGCAAGAGCAGTCGGGAGTAAGCCGAACAGACACAGCCGCGAGTGTATCGGATCCGGCGAGTGAGCCTGGAGAGAGCAGGGCTCCTCCTAATCTAAAGTCTGCAGGTGAGCGCCTAAGGTATGGGCTGCTTCGTAGCCTTGGCGCGGAACGCTACCAATCGCCGGCGGGCTTGCAGTATGTGCCCATGTCAGGGCCTGAAAAGCATAGGCTGGAACACATTGGCAAGCACCTGAAAGACGTGCCGTCACGGCCTGCACACGGTGTTTTCGATGGTGATATGCCCCAGGTATTGAGGTGGCTCGACGAAGCGTATGTTCTGATTAAGGATGGGGATAAGCGAGCCTATCAAAAAGAATCTGGGAGGCGCGATGTGTACGACGTTCGGTTTGATAAAACCGTGGGTTACCTGGGAGGTCAGGCTGGCAAACGGAAGAACAATCCAGACGCTTACAAGATCCGAATTGTGTTAGAAGGCAATCGAGTCATCACTGCCTTCCCCGTGGACTAGTGGCTTTCTGGTTGGTCTTGTGTTGCCAACCGAATGCTCAGGGTGAACCTGAAATCGATTCGCAATTTCTTGCTTCGAAGAGGCCAAAGTGATGACGAATTCTGAATCTGGCGAAGAAGAACAGGACTACGCATCGGACGCGAAAAGAGTTCCTGGGCTGACGCATTGGGTCTACGCGGGGTCTTGCAAGATATGTGGCGATGGTTTGAGGAGAGTTCGTAGGTCAGTCGACGAAGCGGGCAAGGCTCACTACTTCCTTTTGTGCGATGAGTGTGAGGCGATTTGGTTGTCACCGGACCAGCGCGGTGAGCAACAGTACGCAGATGTTGAAAGTCCGATTTGTCCGATAACGGGCCGACCTCTTTACGGCGAGCATGCCGGCTGGGCCGGTGCAGAAGAGATCAAAGATCTGCCGTGGTCTGATGCGATTCTGGTTACGCCCGTCAACTCCGGTGCAGCCGCCTCTGACCCGCTGGAATCCGATCTGCCCGGTGGAGCGGACAGTGATCAAATCCGCGATCAAAGTGATCCATCCTATGGCCAGGATGAACCACGCCCTGGTTGTTAAGGCGGCGGACCTACCCTTTGCGATTTCGCCGTGATCTCCAGGAGAAAATGTTGCAAAGCCGCCCCGCGAGTGGGGTTACGCCGGAGGTAGGTTTTCCATGCGGCGCCACGCGCTAAGCTGCCCCAGGTGCACCATAACATGACTGGTCATGTAAAAGTTGACGAGCCCACCGAGTGTGTCGACGACTTCCTTCATCGGCGTATCCACTGGGTTTTCTCGCCCCAACACTTCTTCGCTTGCGCCAGCGATGGCTTCGATTGCCGCAAGATAGCTTTGCCGAAAGAAGGCTAGGATTTCTTCCCGTTTGGGATAGATCGTTCCATCGGGATCATCGACGCACTGGGCTGTTTTCGAAAACACTGCCTCGAACTTCTCCGGTGGCTGTGTCTTCTCTTGCGATGAACCCAGCAGCGCGGCGACTTTGTCAGGGTAGAGGCACAAATGGCCAACGATGAAGGCCGGGTGGTTCGACTGAATGCTCTTTCCGCTGGGCGCCGACATTCGAGCAAATCGATCTTCTGGGATTTCAGCGAGCAATCGCTCAGCGTAATGTAATCCCATCGTGGCGGCGGTTGATATGACTTGGCCGGTTACTGCCATTGGGAGTTCTCCAGTTTAATGTGGATGTTTATGACGACGCGGTCGTCTCGCTGAATCGAAGCTGATATGCGGCTAGCTAGCAGATCTTATAGTGCTTGCAGATAGACATGGAACTGCGATATGGCGGACAAGCAGACTTTCTGCAACAATCTCAGGCGTCTGATCGTATTGTCCGCGCTCGAATCTGAGGAGTCACCATTTCCCGCTTGGGAGCATTTTTCGAATCGAAATAGCCGATTTGCTCAGGCGATTTGTCACGCCATCGCGAGTTGACCGGCGCTATTCTAAGTGTGCCTTGGTCCGCGTCTACCGAGAGCGTTGTGAATAGTGGTTTTGTGTAATACGCCATCCTGACCTGACCACCAACCCAATAATAAGAAGCCGAATTTAGATGCAGGTAGGCTACGCCCGATTTACGGTGAAATGCATCTAAGTGTGAATGCCCGTTGATGCAGAGCAGAATCTTTGACGCAAACTTACTAAGCAACGCCTGCAGCTCGGATGCGTTGTCGATTGCTGCGTGGCCAGCGAGTGGTTGGTGGCTAAGAATGATGACAGGTTGGTCGGTGGACTGCAATTGTTCCTTCAACCAACGCTGCTGTGTTGCACCAATGTAGGCTGGGTAGCCGCCGCGATGGATGGGTGAGCCTAAGTCGTTACCGTCAAGCACAATGAGTCGAATTCCACCGACGTCACGGGTGTAGTAGCTTGCTTCGATGTTCCAGTGGCGATAACAGTCTTCCCGTTTAAGACCAAAATCGAACTCATGATTTCCGATCACGTGGATGACTTCGTTGTGGGCAGCGTTGAACTTGGCCGCGTAATCCTTGTGCTTCGCATTTGGGAATGCAAAGTCACCCATTTGAACTAGTGCATCGCACCGCTGGCTGGCCATGGCTGTGATGAAGCTGTCGAGCCGCTGAGCGGCGTCTTCGGCTAGTCCTCCATGGAGATCAGCGATCATTCCGAGCTTGATTTCTTCATTAGGTAGTTTGGCTTTGGCACTTCGAGGCAACGTGATGAGCAGGCTAGGAACGGCGGACAGCTGGCATAGCATTCTGCGGCGTGTCGTTTGCTGATTCATCGTAGATCCTCGACAGGGGTAAGTGAACTCGCTAGCCGGTATCAGGAGGCGTGAGTTCCGCGCTTCGATTCGCCAAGCAGGGCGTATGGGGAAGTGGTGAAGGTGCGTGCTTCACCAATTGGTAGCGGATTTCCCTGCTGGAAGTAGGGCTCGGAACTGCCGTTGGCTCAGAACGCGGGGGCGGTGCTCGGTGGTTGGCAGTTTGTCTAGTTCGGCACGAGCGTCTTCAACCGTGATTTGACAAGCGATCAGAAAGTCGGTCTGTCCACAAGGTGTTTCATCGACGATTGCACCGAGCGACTCGATAAATTCAATCGATTCGTCGCGTGTCATACCACCCAATGCACCGAGGATCGTAATGTGTCGACCATCCAATGGTTTCTTACGGGCTGAAGCGATCAGCACAGAATCCGCATCCAAGCGGCTGGCTCGCGCTGAAGCTTTGGTCGGAAATCCGTAGCGATCGGCCATGCCGGCGGCCCGCATCGAGGGTGCACCGCCATAAAAGCGGGGGGAGGTGATCTTCTGGCTTCGAAGCGTGCCCCGGTGAATCCGGAGATTG